>NZ_JAEINN010000017.1 GCF_016342405.1 Maridesulfovibrio ferrireducens
ATGGAAAATGCCAAAAGGCAAAGCAATATAGCAGATTTAATTTCATTTGTAAGGTGCAGCTATTTCTACGCTTACTTAGGTTTAACAGGTTGAAAGAATATATTTTGACTAACGCAAAAAAAATGGCTTCTGGTGAATTATTTTCTTTTTTAAAATCATTTGTGCGAGTTCTAATTGAAGCTATCATACAGTGTCTTACCAGTGTTTTTCGCATGATATGGAGAGTCGTAAAAGAAGCTTTTGTTATTTTAACAAACTCCTTTAGCGTATTGAGCGATCCTAAAAAAAGTATTGCCGAGAAAGGCGATGCTATCTTGAACATTGCAGCAACCTCTGTAGCTGGTATTGCTGGAATTTATATAGAGGAAGCCATCAATAGTGCGGGTATTCCAGAGCCATTTTCAATAATTCTAGCTTCGATTGCATCAGCCGTAGTGCTTAGTGGAATGGTGTATTTACTTAAGAAAATGGATATTCTTAATGTGAATCATGGCATTAGGCGCAAAAGAATTGACGAACTTTTTGATCAACTCAATGATCGTGTTAGCGCTGAAGTTGAATATGCAGAAAAAGAGTCACAGCTGACCCTATCGCAAGCACCCATATAGTTTAGGTCTGTGTATTTATAACATTTTAAAATACGGAACTTGGGTAAGATTTTAACCTTTTTTAATGGATAACGGTTAATGTATTTTTCGAAAAGATTAAAGCAATTCTTTATAACTCCTGCTATTGCGGGAGTTATTGCGTTAAGCATCCTTATATATGTTGCTTTAACCCTTATTTCCGTGTCTGAAGCAACTTCCATGTACGATGGATTTTTGTTTTGGCTAAACTGCGTTTTTATTCTTGAAATCTTTTTAAGGGCGTTCACTTTTCGGAAATTTACTAACTACATAAAAGCCCATACCCTAGATGCCATTGCAGTTTTTCCATGGGATATTGTTATTTTCTACGCCACAGGCCATGCCGTCAGCAGTAATTTGCTAGTTGTCATACGACTGGTTAGACTTTTCCGCATAGGTAGTTTTCTTTCACTATGGCGAGATTCCCTCAAAAGTCGTATTGCATACACGATCAAAAAACAGATAGAGCAGAGCCTTTTTAGACAGTGTCTTATTCTTCTGGGAGCCATTGTTTCCCTTACTATTATTTTTGGATTCATGTTCAGAATAATTGGATACAATAGAGAAGGAACGAGTCTTTTTTATATGGCTTTTATGGCCCTTCTCGATCCAGGAACTTCCATGGAAGTTGCCGGTAATAGTCTTATCATTCAAGTTGTTTTCAATTTTCTCACCATGCTGGGAATCATTCTGTTCAACGGCCTGACTATCGGAATTATCGTGGCTAAGGTAGAGTCATATTTGAACAGAGTTCAAGATGGATATGGAGACGTTGTTGAAAAAAATCATACTCTTATGCTGGGTTGGAATCTACTGGGCCAACAATTACTTGAGGAAATAAATGACTACGCTAAACACGAGAGTAAACACAAACAAAAGATTGTTATTGTAACTGAGCAGATAGACAAACTTTCCAACTTTCTTAAGTCTGGAGACTATAAATATTTAGATTTAATTAAGCGCAAAGGAGTTTATTTTGAGAGTAGTACTTTAGAGTTGGTCGATATTTCACATGCTTCTAAGGTGATTATTTTAAACGAAACTAGTGATATTTCATTGCCCTTGCAGTTTAGGAAGTCGGATGTATTTAAAGGTTGTCTAGCCGTTAAATCGGCTCTTTCAAGTCTCGAAAACAAACCACTCTGTTATTATGAAAGCACTTGCAGGACTAACCGGAGGCGGCTGATTCCATATTTAGCAGATAACTTCCTTGAATTTAATAGTGCTAAGTATTCTGCACTACTACTTACCACATTGCTTTTCCACAAACATTATTATGATATACTGATTGAGCTTTTTGGTTTTTCAAATGATGAATTTCATTTTGTCAAAGCTTCTGAATATAATGCGACTGGAAAAACTTTTTCTGAAGTTTTGGTAGCTAGTAAAAAGGTCACTCCTGTCGGTATTGTTGAAGAAAATGGTCATCTGGAAATACTTCCAGCCGCACACTATGAGCTTGCTGCTGAAGACTCGTTAATCTTGTTAGCTGAAAGTAGACATGCCTTGTTTGATGAGAAGCTGGAGGAATCGTGGACAGATGAACTGGACATTAAAATTAAAAATTTTACTGCTAGCAATCAAGGTTATCAATTAGAACGGCAGAAAATAGTTGTCATCGGTGTGAACGAAACTCTTCCTAATCTATTAAACGAACTAAGTCTGTGGAATACATATGTAGATATTATCACAACTAATGAAGGTATAAAAATAGCAGCTGATTATCTAGCTGACATACCCGTTAAACATAAGCATGTTGAATTCTACACTGGAGATATTTCTGATTATGATCTGAAAAATTGCTTCGGTACAATCATACTGGCTGACGATGAGCATGTTCTTAATGTGGGGGCAGAAACTGGAGATACTGATTCGCTTTTCAAGCTTTTCGATATTAAATCCAGACTTACGGAACATCCTGTAATAGCTGAAGTGATTAATCCAAGTGAAGAATCCTTATTTCAAAAAATAGACGGCGTTAAATACATAGTAGGCACCAATATTCTTTCAAAAATACTCAATATGTCATTGGTTTATCCAGATGCAATGAGATTCTTTGATGAATTGATATCTCTCAATGGTGGAAGTCTTAACTTTGCAAGGCTTAGCGATATGTTGAAAAAGGAGGATGTCGACAGTTTATCTTTTGTCGATTTCTTTCACCATTTTTATCAGACCAAAGGATGTATCGCCATCGGAATTGTAAGAGTTGAAGGTCCTCCGCTGGTTAATCCGCTGCGGACCGAGCAGTTAAAGCAGCCAGAGTATTCAAATTTCAATTTAGTAGATGGTAAATTGCAAATGTATCCAGATGATGAGATTGTTTTTCTTGAGAAGCATTAGTATTGGAAAAAGTAATGGTGGGTGTAGTATAGCCCTTTTAAATTAGTAAAATATGAAGATCAGTGTAGATAACAAATGCTTATAGACAACAAATCAAATGGTAGAGTCGGAGATGAGCTTCAAGCAGTAATGAAACTTGATTCAAAGCTTTCCATCTTGTCTGCCCTATTTTCTTTGTATGGATTTTCTGAATTGCAGGAGAGTCTAGGTAAAATAGATTCAGTTCGGTTGCTATTGCCTAGCGAGGATGCAAAGGCGGTAGGAGTAATCGGAAGTGAGAATGATAGGAGGTTTAGGAATAAACTCAACCTTTCCAGTGTGGCTAAAGATTGTGCCAGTTGGATACACAAGAAAGCTGAAGTAAGATCACTTCGTTCCCCCATTGGGCAAAATCTTTTTCACATTCAGAATGGGGTGGAAGATTCCATCGCCATACATGGGAGCTCGCCTTTTACCACTGACGGACTCGGATTTAACCCAACCTCTGGTTTTGCAATCAACACTCTTTTCAGCTCGGCCAATGAAACCCGAAGCCTTTTGAACTGGTTCAATTCGATTTGGAATAATCAGGATGAAGTAAACGATATAAAAAAACAATTTCTTTCAGATCTGGAATCTTTATACTCGGATAATTCTGTTAATTTACTTTATTTTTTTGTTTTATATAACATCTTTACTGAGTTTATTGAGGAACTTGACGAAGAGAATATAATCAAAACCAAGACAGGCATCAAAGACACGATTGTTTGGAATAAGCTTTATAAATTTCAAAGTGATGGAGTTCTTGGGGCGATAGACAAGATCGAAAAGTACAACGGTTGCATTATTGCGGACAGTGTTGGACTTGGTAAGACTTTTGAAGCTTTGGCAGTCATCAAGTATTATGAGCTCAGGAATGATCGTGTTCTAGTTTTATGTCCAAAGAAGCTTCGTGATAATTGGACTCTTTATACTGTCAATGACAAGCGGAACATTTTTGCTTCTGATAGATTTAATTACGATGTTTTAAACCATACAGATTTATCCAGAATAAGCGGGCTATCAGGAGAAATTAACCTGGCTACGTTGAACTGGGGGAATTATGACCTCGTAGTTATCGATGAATCCCACAACTTTCGTAATAATCCTCCGAAAAAGGGGAGTGTTACCAGATATTCGCGGCTTATGAGTGATATAGTTAGAGCTGGTGTTAAAACTAAGGTTCTTATGCTCTCTGCTACTCCGGTTAATAACCGTATGACAGATCTCAAGAATCAGGTTGCCTTCATAACCGAGGGTGATGATATGGCTCTGAAAGAACACGGCATTAACAGCGTAGAAGAATCGCTCAGGCGGGCTCAAACTAGGTTTAATCAGTGGCAGAAGTTGGATGAAGAAAATCGTACAACTGAAGCCCTGCTTGAAACTCTCAATTTTGATTATTTTAGGCTTCTTGATCTTTTGACTATAGCTAGGTCACGCAGACATATTGAGAAATATTACGACATATCTGAAATAGGTCGGTTCCCTGAGCGTGTAAAACCTATCAACATCAAAGCTGAGATCGACACGAAAGGTCTGTTTCCACCGCTTGAAGATGTGAACCGTAGTATTCGTAAATTAAACCTAAGTGCTTACTCTCCACTAAAATACGTTCTGTCGGAAAAGCGTGAGGAGTACAGTCGTAAATATGATATGCAGCTTTCCGGTGGGTCCGTATTCAAACAGATTGACCGTGAGGCCAGTCTTATACATTTAATGCGTGTAAACCTCTTTAAACGTATGGAGAGTTCAATCAATTCCTTTGGGATGACTCTGGGGAAGTTGCTTAACCATGTGCAGGATATCATTCGACGCATAGACCAGCATGACCCAGCAGGTATTGAAGAGCTTTCTATTGAAGATATTGAAGTTGATTCCATAGAATTTGATACATACCTTATCGGTAACAAGGTAAAAGTGCTTATTCAGGATATTGACCGGATTCGCTGGAAACAGGAGTTGGAAGAGGACAAAGATCTTCTTAAACAATTACTTGAGGAAACAGGACATGTTGACCCTGAAGATGATGCCAAACTTTTAGAACTGAAAAAGGCTATTTCAAATAAAGTCATATCACCCATTAATCCGGGAAATTTGAAGGTAATAGTCTTCACTGCCTTTGCGGATACTGCCAATTATCTTTATTCCCATCTTTCTGACTGGGCAATGGACAAACATGGTATCCATTCTGCTCTTGTAAGCGGCGGTTCCGGTGGCAACAAAACAACTATGCCGGGAATTAGAAAAGATCTTTCTTCGATCCTTACTTCATTCTCTCCTGTTTCCAAGGAGCGAAGCAAGGTGGACGAGAACTTGTCCGATGAAATTGATCTGCTCATTGCAACGGATTGTATCTCGGAAGGTCAGAATCTTCAGGATTGTGATTATCTGGTTAACTACGATATCCATTGGAATCCTGTCAGAATAATACAACGTTTTGGACGTGTTGACCGTCTCGGTTCACGCAATGAAGCAATTCAATTAGTTAATTTTTGGCCAAATCTTGAACTGGATGAATATATCAATCTGGAAGCACGTGTTTCAGGTCGTATGGTTCTGTTGGATATTTCAGCTACCGGTGAAGAAAATATTATAGAACAGAACTCCACCGGCCAAATGAACGATCTTGAATATCGCCGCAGGCAACTTGAACGTCTTCAAAAAGAAGTGGTCGATATTGAGGATCTGGGTGATAATATATCCATCACCGACTTAACCTTAAACGATTTCCGTATGGATCTGACCGGTTACCTTAAAGAACACTTAGCCGAACTTGAAGCCAAAACAATTGGAACCTTTGCTGTAATCAGAGCTGACGAAGAGCTGAAGCCAGGAGTTATCTTCTGTTTGAGAAGCGAGAATCCAAAAGTGGTTACGGATAAGACTTATGCACTTTCTCCGCATTATCTTGTTTATGTTTCCGAAAACAGTGAAGTTATTCTGAACTACACACAAGCCAAGAAGGCCCTCGACTTTTTAAGAAAAGGAGCCGAAAAGGGCAAAGATCTTGATTTAGAAGCTATGAAGCTTTTTAATCGTTTGACAAAGAAAGGTCGGAATATGTCTGCTTACCAGGATCTGCTTGGAAAGGCGGTGGCAACTATAACAGGTAAGGCTGAAGAACATGGCACTGCCAGTCTGTTCTCCCGTGGAGGCACTGCCATATCCAAGGATACTTTTAAAGGTATTGATGACTTTGAAGTTGTAGCCTATCTGATCATTCTGGATACAGAGGAAAGTGTATGATCGACGCTCTGTTTCAGAACATAGGGTTTCCGCAAGCATGTCATCTGGGAAAAAAAGTATTCAAAAAAATGTTCGCGGAGAACGCTTTCCTGACTGCAGCGGATAAAAAATCTCTTCAACAGGATGTCGAGGGTATAATCTGGCAGTATACCCTCAAACCTGCCACAATCCCAATCAGCTCATATGAGGATGTGGAACGGGAATATCTGGAAATCGCGGTCCTTGAAATAGCCATGCGTAATCGCAAATCATGCAACCGTCTGGCTGAGGTCGTTCACCGGGCTATTCCGTATCCTCTTTTGCTTATCTTCACATATAATAATGAATGTTGCCTGAGTGTTGCTCCTAAGCGCTTTAGCAAATCGGAAAAAGGCGTAATTGTAGCTGATGAACATTTCATTACCGACTGGATCAATCTACAGTCCCCTGCTGATATCGATCAAAGCTTTCTGGACAGTTTGACCTTGAACGGGTTACCTCATACACACTTTCTTGCTTTCTATTCCGCCTGGCTAGACCGCTTTATAGCCTATGATTGCGCCCAGTTGTCCGGTTTATTCCGAGTTGAAAGTAAGGCAACAGACCCGGAAGAGAGGCGGCAACGGCTTGCCTCCTGTCATGAACTGGAATTGAATATTGCCGAATTACGGTCCATGCTTAAAAAAGAAAGCCAGTTTAACCGTAAGGTTGAATTGAATACTAGAATAAAAAATACAGAAAAGAAGTTGCGTCAGTTGGCCGCAACTCTTTGATTCACAGGATGAATATATATGCAGAAGCTTGATCCGAATACAGATGGGAAAACCATGGACATTGTGACAGAAAATATTTCCAAGCTTAAAGAACTGTTCCCTGAAGCTTTCACCGAGGGTAAAGTTGATTTCGACGCTTTAAAAGAAGTCCTAGGCGAGTACGTTGAGGACCGTGAAGAGCGTTACAGCTTCACATGGAACGGTAAGTCCAAGGCAAGGATGCTGGCCCAGAACCCCAGTACTGGTACGCTTCGTCCTTGTCCTGAAGAATCCGTTAATTTTGATACTACGCAGAACCTCTTTATTGAAGGTGATAATCTTGAGGTTTTGAAACTTTTGCAGAAGAGTTATTACGGAAAGATCAAAATGATTTACATTGATCCCCCGTATAATACTGGGAACGATTTTGTATATCCTGACAATTTCCAGGATAATATTCGTAACTATCTTGAGTTAACTGGACAAATTACTGCTGATGGATTCAAAATATCACCTAATTCTGAAACTAATGGGCGGTATCACACTGATTGGCTGAATATGATGTACCCAAGATTAGTATTAGCTAGAAACCTGCTAATGGATAGCGGCTCGATTTGGATTTCTATCGATGACCATGAATTAAGTAATCTGATAAACATGGCTCGTGATGTGTTTGGCGATGAAAACTTCGTTTCATGCTTTATTTGGCAAAAAAGAAAAACAAGAGAAAATAGAAAAGTATTCTCGGTAAATCATGATTATATTGTTTGTTTTGCAAAGAATATCAAACTTTTTGAAACAACAAGAAAGTTATTACCATTAACAGAAGAGGCTCGTGCTCGTTATAAAAATCCAGACAATGACTCTCGTGGTGATTGGCAATCCGTTGCTATTACCGCACAGGCTGGGCATGGGACTAAAAATCAGTTTTATTCCATAACAACACCAAGTGGTAAAGTGGTTGAACTGCCGTCTGGTAATTGCTGGCGGTTTACTAAAGAAAAAGTTGAAAAGATGGCTGCAGATAATCGTATATGGTTTGGTACGAATGGAGATAATGTTCCTAGACAAAAAGTCTTTCTTGATGAAATTGAGGCAGGGCTTACTCCGCATACCATGTGGCTAGCAGAGGAAGTAAATACTACTGACTATGCTAAGCGCAGGCTAAACGAAATGTTTGATGGAAAGGCTGTTTTTGAAACACCTAAACCTGTGGAATTAATAAAAAGAATTATGCAAATATCTGATGATCCTGACGGTATCTTTTTAGATTTTTTTTCAGGATCATGCCCTACTGCCCATGCCTCCTTTGAATTGAACATTACAGATGATGGATCAAGAAAATTCATAATGGTTCAACTTCCTGAACCATGTTTAGAAAAAACAATTGCACACATAGCTGGCTACAAAACAATAGCTGAAATTGGCAAAGAACGTATTCGCCGAGTAATAAAAAAAATAAAAGCCGAGCAGGAAGAAAAGAAAACTCAAGAAGCTACAACTCTTCCCGGTATGAGCGAAGAAACCCAACAGCTAGATCTTGGATTCAAAGTTCTTAAACTTGATTCTACGAACATAAAACCGTGGGAAGTAGATTTCGATAACTATGAATCCACTCTCGAAGACTACATAACAAACATTAAATCAGATCGTAGCGAAGAGGATGTGCTTTACGAAATCCTCCTTAAATACGGCCTGGATCTGACCCTGCCTATTGAAGAGCGAATCATTGCAGATAAGAAGGTCTTTATTGTAGGATTGGGCGCACTGGTACTTTGCCTTGCGGACGGTATTACCCTAGATGTTGTTGAGGGCATTGCCGAACTTAAAGAAGAATTTTCCCCTGAAGACGATATGATGCGTGTTGTGTTTAAGGATAACGGCTTTGACAATGACGTTGTAAAGACCAACACTATTCAGATTTTGCGTCAGCACGGCATCACTGACGTTAAGAGTTTGTAATTTAAGGAGACTGAAATGGACCTCTCTGATTCTAAAAACTACATTGAATCAATTACGCTGACAAATTTTAGAAAATTCGAGGATCACAAGTTTGAATTTCATCCTCAAATGACAGCTCTTATTGGTAACAATGCCACGGGTAAGAGTTCAATTATTCGTGCTTTAGGTCTTTTGCTTAACACGTATCTTCTGCGCACAGACTACTATAAATCTTTTGGTGGAATCAAAGATGATGATGTGCGTACTACTTATTTTGAGCAGGAGGGACAGGTCTTTTCTGAACCCCAAATAGATCCTGAGGTGGAACTCTGCGCAAAGGGTTACCTCCACAATAAAGAAGTTGAATGGTCTCGTTACCTAAAAGATCGTGGGAAGTATGCCCATGAAGTTATTGATTTAGCAGTAAACAGCAGAGATCTTGTTTCCAAAGGTGATGATTGCGACCTTCCTTTAATTCTAAACTATGGTGTTGGAAGATTGTGGGAAAAGCTTAAACCAAAACAGAAAGAAATTGATAAAACAGGATCAAGACTTGCGACGTATGAGAACTGTCTTAATCCAAAGTCTGACCACGAAAAAATGGTCAAGTGGTTTAAAAAACTGGAAATGTCTGCATGGCAAAAAAAGAGAACTATTTCTGGCCTTGAGTGTGTTAGAAAATCAGTAGTTTCTTGTATTCCTGGCGTTAATTGTTTTTATTTTGATGCAGGGTTTGATGAGTTAATGATTCAATTTGAAGACGGTCCACTTCAGCCTTTCAGTGTTCTTAGTGACGGCTACAGAAACATGATAGGCATGGTCGCCGATATGGCCCACAGAGCAGCCCGTCTGAACCCTCATATGGGAGAAAGCGCCAATCAATCGTCTGGTGTTGTCTTGATTGACGAGGTCGATTTGCACCTGCATCCGAAATGGCAAAGAAGCGTAATCGGAGATTTGAGAAAAACTTTTCCCAATATTCAGTTCATAATAACAACGCATTCACCTTTTATTCTGCAGTCGCTGAGTGAGGGGAAGGTTATTGATCTTAATAAAATACAGGAAGACGATTGCTGTTACGATGCAGACCTAAACGCTCAATCCGTTGAAGACATTGTTGAGGATTTAATGGGTGTGGACGTTCCTCAACGAAGCAAGAAATTGCAGGAAATGTTCGATGCGGCTATTAAATACTACGATGTTCTTGAAAAATCGAAGGATGTTAGCCCAGAATACAAGGAAGAATTAAAAGCGAAGCTTGATGAACTTTCAGCTCCGTTTAGCGACAATATTGCTTACCATGCCTTTCTAGAAAGAAAGAGAATTCTTGCAGGTATGTCCGATATGGATGGTGAAGAATGCGGCCTGTAGTGAGGGGGAGCATTCCCACAGAAGGTGAAGGTGAGGACATCACATTTACTAAATATTCTCAAGCTAGAGGCCCGCTGATTGAACGCCTTGGGCCATACTGTTCATATTGTGAAATACGTCTGGATTCAGCATTGGCTGTTGAACATATCCAGCCTAAGAAAAGAGAATATCATCCTGAATTAGAACTTGTATGGGATAACTTCTTACTTGCCTGCAGCAATTGTAACTCAACGAAAGGTGATACAAACGTTGTCTTGGAAGATTACCATTGGCCTGATCAAGACAACACCTACCGATTGCTGCAATATTCTGAGGGAGGACTTGTTCACCCTGCTGATGATCTTACTCCTGAAGAAACTCAGAAGGCTTGGAATATTATCAAGCTTACTGGTCTGGATAAGCGACCAACAGACATAAGAGAAGTAAAAGATAGAAGGCGCGATGCTAGACGTGAAGCTTGGGATACAGCACAAGATTCTAAAGCTGATTTGGAAGAATGTGACTGTGAACAAATGAGAAGACAGGTTGTACGTAGCATGAACAGTTTTTGGAGTGTCTGGATGACTGTATTCAAAGATGATCCTGACATGTGCAGACGATTTATTGAAGCTTTACCGGGAACTTGCAAGGAATGCTTTGACGGCCAAGACAGCTATAAACCTATCCCCCGCTAAGAAAGAATATTATTAATGAAAATACAATTCAATCCAGATCTCGGTTACCAGCATGAAGCAATTTCGGCCATAACTTCTATTTTTGAAGGGCAGGAGATTTGTCAGACCAACTTCACCGTTGCACCTTTGAAATCCTTTGGTGACGGAGCACTCCTTTCTCATTCTGAAATGAATGCCCTTGGTGTGGGTAATCGTCTCCGCCTTCTTGATGACGATATCCTTTCTAATATCAGAAAGGCCCAACTTAGAAATGGTCTTGCTCCTTCTGAAGATCTAGATTCTCTTAATTTCACTGTCGAGATGGAAACCGGAACTGGTAAAACTTATGTTTACTTACGTTCTATTTTCGAGCTGAATCAGTTGTATGGATTGACCAAATTCATAATTGTCGTTCCTTCTGTGGCAATTAAGGAAGGGGTGAATAAGTCACTTCAAATGATGGAAGAACATTTCAGTGGTCTCTATGAGAATGTCCCTTTTGACTATTTCGTTTATGACTCCCAGAAACTAGGTCAGGTTCGCAACTTTGCCACGACTGATTCTATCCAGATCATGGTCATTAATATTGACGCGTTCAGGAAGAGTTTTAGCGATCCCACCAAAGAGAATAAAGCAAACATTATTCATCGTCCACATGACCGGATGACAGGCTCTAAGCCTATTGAGTTCATTCAGGCAACGAATCCCATTGTTATTATAGATGAACCGCAGAGTGTTGATACAACTTCTAAGAGTAAGCAGGCTATTGAGTCGCTTAATCCTCTTTGTACTCTTCGGTATTCTGCAACTCACGTAGAGAAGTATCATATGCTCTACAGACTTGATTCCGTAGATGCTTATGAGCAGAAGTTGGTTAAACAGATTGAAGTCGCTGGAATTGAAGTTCAAGGCGGACATAATAAAGCTTATGTTAAGCTGTTGTCTGTCAATAATAAGAAGAGCCCAATTACGGCGAGAATTGAACTGGATGTTCGTATGCGTAATGGTGAAGTCAAGCGCAAAACTAAAACCGTTAAAAGCGGTGATGATTTGCTAGATCTTTCAGGAGGGCGTGATGTTTACGATGGGTACATCATAAATGATATTTATTGTGAAGAAGCTAGCGAATATATCGATTTCACCAGTCAGGAGGATATTGTTACCCTCGGTCAAGCGGTTGGAGAGGTTGATCAGGATCAGTATAAAAGGCTGCAAATCCAGAAAACAATCGAAGAGCATTTGAATAAAGAAGTGCGATTGCGACCTCAGGGGATCAAGGTCCTAAGCCTTTTCTTTATTGATAAGGTTGTCAATTACCGAAGTTATGATGAGGACGGTAATCAGGTGAAGGGTAAATACGCTTTAATGTTTGAAGAGGAGTATCGAAAGGCTCTTCGCAAGCCTAAATATAACTCATTACTTGAGGGCATTGACCGGGAAACAGCTGCAGCAGGAGTTCACAACGGTTATTTTGCGATTGATAGCAAGAAAGACGCTACCGGAGCACAACGACTTAAGGATTCAACTGGCGAAGGAAAGACTGTTGCCGACGAAAGCGCATACCAACTAATTATGCGTGATAAGGAAAAGCTCCTCAGCTTCGATTCAAAACTTAAATTTATCTTTTCGCATTCCGCTTTGAAAGAAGGTTGGGATAACCCTAACGTCTTTCAGATCTGTACTTTGAATGAGACTTCTTCAACCATGAAAAAACGTCAGGAAATTGGGCGTGGACTTCGAATTGCGGTTAATCAAGATGGCGAACGTGTCCATGGATTTGATGTTAATACTCTTACTGTTATGGCCAACGAATCATATGAAGACTTTGCCGCTCAACTCCAAAGCGAGATTGAAAAAGATGAGGGAATCAAATTTGGAGTTGTAGAGAAACATATGTTTGCAAATGTTCTGGTCCTTGAAGAGAGCGGAGAAACACGCATGCTCGGCACAGGCGCATCAAAAGAATTATTTAACCACCTCAAGAGTGTTGGATATATCGATGCCAGAGGAAATGTTCAAGATTCTTTGAAGATTGCCATTCAAGATAAAACAGTTGATTTGCCAGAAGCATACCGAGAACAATCTCCTCAGATTACAGGTGCTTTGAAAAAAGTGGCAGGCAAACTTAACGTTAAAAATGCCGATGATAAACGCATAATTTCTGTCAAACAGGCTGTTCTTGAAAGTAAAGAATTTAAGGCACTGTGGGATCGGATTAAGTTCAAGACCACTTACCGGGTAGACTTTGATCCTCAAAAGTTAATTGATAATTGTTCAAAGGAAATGGCCAATAACCTTGTCGTAGGTAAAGCGCGCTTTGTATACAGAAAAAGTAAGGCGGAGATTAATCGCGGTGGAGTGGATATGGAAGATCCGACACAAAGCTTGCATGTTTATGATGCCCGTGATTTTGAATTACCAGATTTATTAAGCTATCTTCAGAATGAAACTAATCTTACCCGCAAGACTTTGGTAGCAATATTGAAGCAAAGTGAGACTCTGCCCAAATTCAAGAACAACCCTCAAAAATACATTGAGCAAGTGTCAGCAATCATCAAAAATCAGATGCGGATTTTCATTGTTGACGGCATTAAATATCAATTGATTGGTGATTCACACTTCTATGCTCAGGAACTATTTGAGGAAGAAGAGCTATATGGCTATCTACACAAGAACATGCTGGAAAGTTCTAAATCCGTATACGACCATGTAATCTATGATTCTACTGTTGAAGCAGAATTCGCAAAGCAATTTGAAAGTAGTGATGATATTAAAGTTTACGCTAAGCTTCCTGGATGGTTTAAAATCGATACGCCTTTAGGCTCTTATAATCCAGATTGGGCTGTTCTTGTCGAAGTCGATGGGCAGGACCACTTATACTTTGTCGTGGAAACGAAAGGAACTCCTCTTGTTGGAGCTCTACGTTCAGCAGAGCAAGCTAAGATCAAGTGTGGTCAGGCTCATTTTGCCGCGATTGGGAATGACGTTGATTTCACTGTGGCTAATAGTTTTGAGACTTTTAGTGAATTATTGGCGCAGAAATAGTTTTATTTTGACCTGCTAGCTTTTAACCGCCGTTCGCATTCTGCCCCCGATAGAAGTTCTCCGTGTTTAATGCAGCAATCAGCGTGCTCGTAGTTTCTATAGACGTTGTCATATTCCAGCTGTGTATATAATTTTAGAGGTTTATTACTGTTTACTTGGAATTCTTCTACTCCTGTACGCCCTTGTTGCTGATATTCCGATAGGGTTTTTCCGTATAAATTTGAATTTAAAAAATCATGAATTGCTTCATTGGCAGTTTTTTTAAAATAATTTATTTGATCCCATATGTATAACCCAATTGTGCGCGTTTCGTTTGTTTCTCTATATGCAAGTACATGATTTGTGATATTTTCTTTTTGATTAAGTTGTTCTTGAAATTTGGTCAGTTGCTGGTGTAAAGGGTAAACTGTGTTTATGTAGCTGTCTACGATGGATCTCATAGTGGTAAGGATTGTTTTAGTTGAAAATTTTTCATGAGAAGGGTTTAATCCATACAAAATGTTATACTTGTAAAATTCTATAGTGTGGTTCGGTGGTCCGTGTCTTTTTTGATAATTTTCGATGTCTTTTCTGCATTTAACTATAGCTTTTTTGGGTGTAAAATCTTTAGCACTAAAATCAACACCAACTACTATTTCGTAACTATTAATTAACTTGTCAATTTCCTGATGGCATAGTGTTGCAGTATTAGGTTCTTTTTTTAGAGTTTTAATGAATTTATGATCAGTTTCCGTGTGGTTTTTACGTAGAAATAATTCAGGATTATTAGATCTTAATAAACTAAAGTTGGATTTGATCATTTCAGCAGGGGAAGCAATACAGAAGAGTTCATGAGCAAGTAAGCCATACGTATACGATATAGCGTGCAAAATATTTATTCCAGCTTTAAATTCATCACTCCAATCCTGAATGGATGGTATAGGAAATCTTATGTCCCAAATGTATGTGTCGTATTCAGGATGTTTTTCATTGTGTAGTTCTATTACGGCGGCGGTCATAAGTAATTTAAAATCACATTTGTTGCATTTTGCATTGTAGAAAAAAGGTGATGGTAGATCTCTATACGTCGCCTTGTGGGCGTTATTATAGGGGCAAAGTTTTGTCTTGCAATATCTTTCTAATGCTGGGTCTATCTTGAGTTTTTCTTCTCGTAGTTTTCTCCATTTTGAAATAAATGCAAATTCTGGGGTTTCTTCAAAGTTTACTACTCCTGCGATAACCAAGTCATTGAAGTATTTCCTCTTTATATATTCGACACGCCAGAAATTTTTTACATGGTTCTCTGAAAAGTCATTAAATTCAGTTTCAGGGTCGTATTTATCAACAAGTTTTTTTAACCTTTTAAGATCCTTTTCTGTCTTTTTGTTCATGACTGTCCTGGTTGGTAATGTGAACGTTTTGCTCTTTTAAGTTTGTCATTAAAATATTAATTGCTATTTATTTTTTTTATATTCACAACGTTGTCCTTCTCATCTTTCCTAATGCCCTCAAAAATATCCCCTGCAACATCCGAGGCGCGCTGTAGAGCATCATCTCTCAAATGAGCATATCGCTGGGTCATTGCGGAACTCTTGTGAGTCATGAGCTTCTGCAATGTATATAGGTCAACTTTTCCGGAACTGGCAAGCATAGAGGCGTATACATGCCGTAGGCCGTGAAGGGGGCGGAAGTCCTTCGGGAGTCCTGCCTCTTTTTTTATGATAGCTGTGGCCCTACGACAGTCCTTGCGTGCTCCGTCATCTGCTCCGGGGAAGACATAGTCGCTGGTGGAGCGTTCGTGGTTTTTGAGTACCTGTCGTGCTGCTTGATTGAGCGGAATTTTCTGGTCAACTCCGCTTTTTGGATCTTTCAGAGTGATAAATCCACGCTTGAAGTCGATATCCTTCCACCGGAGGCGGAAGAGTTCACCACGACGCATGCCGGTGTAGAGGGCCATCTGCATCAGGTTGGCGACCTGTTGGTTCGGTGATTCGTTAAGGACTTTGAGAAGAGCTTTAAGCTGCTCAGTGGTCAGGTCTTCGGTTTTAATATTATTTATCTTTGGCATTTCGAAATGGAGGCGTGAAGCGTCAATAGAAGGGCATAATCCTCTTTGAACACTATAGTTAATAATTCGTTTGAGAAGTACTATAGCGTGCTTTATAGTCGCAGGGGCAAGCCCTTTCTTTGTCAGTCTATGCCTAAGCCTATCTACATCCAAAGTGACAAGTTCTTGGTGTTGCTTTTTGCCAAAGTCTTTTTCAAGGTGTGCCTTCCATAGGTAGTAGTCGTTCCTGATGCTCTTATTTGCTTGCTTGGCTTCATAGAATGCGTCCCATAACTTTGAGATCGTGCCGGATTCTTCCTGAATTTTATCGTCGCGGATTTCTTTACGTGATTTACGTTTACCTTCCAGTCGTTCAGCACGAATTCGGACAGCTCGGGCAGGAGTCATATCATCTTGAAATTGACGCCCAACTTTTTCTTCTAAAGTCTTTCCATCTTTTTTGAAGACGATATAGTAGATTTTTTCGATGGCATTGCCGGTTCCAGCTCGTTTGCCTTCTCTGTAGAAGACTCCTGGATAACTTGTGCGAATTCTTTTTGCCATGCTCTTATCGTCCGTGTTGAAATTATGGATTATGATTGGTTGTAAAAATGAAACCATATAAACATAGGTCTTGCAAGGTTTTCCAACCGTATGTCCAACCTAAGGTTGGAAAATGAGTGTAAAGGGATGCAAAGTAAAGAAAAGATTAGTGTATTTAAATAGCTGAATTTGTTACTGTATGACAGTGTATGAAAATAGATGAAAAAAATGGTTCACAGATTCCTAATCTTGGTGCCACAGGTTCGATTCCTGTCGGGGTCACCATCTTGAATTATATTAAAGGGTTAACTCATATTTTGAGTTGACCCTTTTCTGCGTTTATTTGCGGTTTTTTTGGGGTGCTGCCAACCGGGGATGCCAACCTGTTTAAGTGAGAATGATTGTGATAATTGATATCGTAATAGAGTTGATTGTTCTGTTGACCGAATTACCAATCCGATAATTACCATGGGTCCATCATGAATAACTGTCCACTGTTGTCTTCATCATGTAGTAAAAGAACAATTTCATCGTCTTCAAAACTGAATTTATTACCGTCTTCCATGGTTGGAAGTTCTGAATCTATCAAAGTGATAATTTGTTGAATTCCAAAATTAGCATATTCTCTGATTGTTTTTGTTAACAAAAGTTTTTTTCTATCATCAAGAGATTCAAATGCACCGTCATGAAAAACAAAGCGAGGAAATTTTTGGGTGGAGTAGGCTCTAAGAATCGACATATCAAATGCTATTGATAATAGTTTTTTGTAGGTGTTTCCGTCTCCAGCTCCAGTTTCTTTTCCTGCTTGGTCAAGGATTGCTACATTAAATTCTATATGACCATACTTGTTAACTGGAGTGGTTAGTAGTGCTTTTCTCGAAATTACAGTTTCGATAATTTCATTGTAATATATTCTGATTTTTGAAAATAGACTATTTTTATCTTCATCTTGATATTTTACATCGGCTTCAATGTTTGTTCGCAAATTCTTAAGTTCATCGTGTATGTTGGAGATCTTTTTGTCGATTGCTGATATTTCTTCAGCAGTTTTCTTTTGTCTTTTAAGAATTTCCACGTCAGCAGCAAGTAATGTTATTTCTTTGTTTGTTTTTTTGAACTTGTTAAATACATCTGTATCTTTCAAAAACTGAAGAGCTTGGCTTCGTTCTTTGTTTAATTGGGATATTGTTTGGTTAATACTTGTAAGCTCTGTTTCAAGTTCTTCTTTTTCTTCTTGAAGATAAGTGAGTCGCTCTTCTGTTATAGCTTTATTGAATTCGATTAATTGCTTAAAGTTATTTTTAATTTGTCCTTTAAAAAAAATGCCAGCTTCTTCAAAAAGTGCGCTTGCGTCATCTGGGGAAAAGGTTATTTGACCTTCCTTTAAGGAGTCCACTACTTTACGCCAATTAGCACTTTTAATATACCGTTCTGAATTTAGGGAAACCAACCGGGATTCAATACCATTTACTAACTTTGATGTTTGATCCTTGTCTTCCTCTGTGAAGTCAAAGGATTCAAGTGATTTTTGTTTGTCTTGAAGCTCATTTCCTTTAAGTAGTAAAAGCCCACTTATTTTAGACATATCTGCTGGTTTTCCACCAATCTCTTTAAGTAAATCTTTTTTGTTTTTTTCTTCATTTTCAAGTTTGGATTCACTAACATAATGTTGTTCGATCTCTTTGCCATCGAATCCCATTATGCTTGCGATAAATGGTTTCCAGTCGGAATGTTTAGATTGAAACTTTCTTAATTGGAAAATATCATTGTAATCTTCTTGAGTCCGCAAAAGATATCCTAGAATCATTCGATAATGCCAAGTCGAAAGAGATTGTAGATTGAGTATTCCATCAAGTAGTTGCTTAGATTTGTCAAAAGGCAGGTTTAGGTGGTCCCACTGGTCGTCATCTAATTCTGAAAAGTCCATAAATTTTTTAGTATGCCTTTTCATGCTTATTTTTGAGCTGTTTTTGACATCTCTGCGGATGGTTAAGTAGCTACCATCAAGTAATTCAATTTCCAGTAGGAAACCAAAATGTTCAAATCTATCGTAGTATTTGAAAAGAAAGAAATGCTTGTTCTTCTTTTTTAGTAAACAGTAGTCAATAAGTTTTCCTGCAAGACTCTTCCCTAGGTTATGTACATCCTTATTTTGATTTTTAGCTAACCTAATTTCTCCAAGGATTACATTAAGTCCTTGGTTAAAAAAGATTTCTTTAAAGATGAGAGGTTCATTGGAGTATAGTTTAGATAGCTTCATGATTCACCACATATTCGATAATGTCGTTTTTAGGGTAGTATTTTATTATACCAAGGATGTAGAGTAAATTTAATGCGGGAATAAATAAAAAATCTCCGCCAATGACTTTTTGTTTTATGTGTGTTCTTAAATCTTCATATTTTTCTGTACGAGTTTTGGATATTTTTTTGAGTATTAAGTACGATGTATTGATTACCGTTTTGTCTGGATGGCTATTTTTGCTAGGATTTAATTTCATCGCTCATTCCTATGTCGCAGTTCCAGTACATATAGAATAAAATGACTCTAGTAAGTCTTTTGTACTTTCTCAGCACAATATCTCTCGAAAATAAAAGATCGATTAAGTATTCAATAATATCGTCGAAGTTTTGGTATTTTTTTCTTTTTGAAATAATTTTAAATTGAAATTCTTCAGAAACGCTTTCGTACAGAGTTTTTAGTTCTATATTTTCTGGCTGAGATAAAAAACCGTATATGTTTTTGACTTCTTTTAAATATCGTTGCCTCATCATTAAGGCATATTCACTCGACATGTTGTTGATTGTATTTTTTTGTTCATAGCTCGTTCTGGGAACAGGCTCTGGTAAAGTGTATTCCCTTTGAGATAGTTGTTGTCCTAATTCTTCAATTATTACTGAAAGGTCATCTGGACTAACTATTAATGGAGAGTCGACAGGATCAATCTCTGCTATTTTTGGAACGTGGGGAAACCTTTTTAAATACATCTCCAGTTGTTCACTGCCGCATAATGAAATTGAATCTTTCTTTAACTTACATTCGAGTGCTAGATAATTAATTATTTTACTATCAGTGTTTCCTGTTAATTTTCTGTTTGCAAAAAGTACATAGTGGTTAAGCTCACCACTTTTGACGAGTTTTTTAATTCTTATGGCTTCTTTTACAATAGTGCTTTCTGAATTATCAGGAGAGAAAAAATCTGATTCTGTAAAAGATTTGTTTATGCCATATGTATGTTTGGCTTGAATGATAGTAGTTCCAGTCCATGGAGATGAGTTGCTTGGGTATATGTTCGCTGTACCATCGAACCTTGCATCTCTTCCTCCGTCAGGTCCTGTGGCGAATCCTCTTGTGGATATACCAAATAGCTCTTGACAGATTAGGACTATGAGTCTTTCAAATTGTTCCCAGCTAAGATCTTCGTAAGCATATTTCACTTGAGTAAACTCATATGTCTATTAAGTTTGTTTGCGATTCTGGTTTTTCTATATTTAAAAATTTGGTGGTTGTCAGCAAAGTTGTGATTTTTATTTTATGAATTAAAAATGCACACCACCATTTGATCCCCAGAATCATCAAAAAAATCAACAAATAAAAACTCCCACCCCCGTGACCACCACCCACACCACAGGATAACCTCCAAATTTAACAACATACTAAATTTGAAGGAGATTCTGATGGTTATTAATAGCGATCCACTGTTTAATCTTATCTACGCATATACACGGAAACAAGCTGTCGAAGATGGCAATTTAATTGATGTTACAGCGCAAGCGAAGGAATCAGGATTCAAGGTTCCAGTCTGCGTATCATTAAATCTACACGCAAAATACATCACACCACCCAGCGGACTTGAAGGTGAAGGGCAGAGCACTACAGTTATGGGATTATTCAGGATCATCTGCTGAATCCAAAAGGTTGGCCCAGCTTTTCAATTTTCGCCGATAGTGATACTGTGATGCCAGTCTGATTAAAGTATTTCACGATATTGGCTTTGTTGGTGAGGATAAAAAAATATGATGAAAATGGTAATAAAATGGCAACGGTTAGTGAATGACGCTGGCGAAACATGCGAACGTTGTTCGTGCACTGGAGAAGCGACCGAAGCCGCTTTTGACAAGCTCAGGCTAGGCTTGCGTGAAATTGGAATAAAAGTGCAGCTCGAAACAATAAGCATTGATCAGAATAATTTTTTTGCTAACCCAATTGATTCTAACAGAATATTAATTGATGACATTTCTCTGGAAGAATGGCTTGATGGAATCATAGGCTCCAGCAAATGTTGTGGGCCATGCGGAGATTCTGAATGCCGAACTCTTATAGTCGCCGGACAATCGTATGAGGCGATTCCTGAACAACTCATCATCCGGGCAGGTCTTCTAGCTGCAGCTGCGAAGTTTAAGGGAATTAAGCTTATTGACGACCTGCGTCATTGATTTTAGCTGTGTAATCAGCATTAGTACACTCACAGTCTGATCCCCAGAATCATCAAAAAAGTCACACCGCCCCCGTGACCAACTCCCCCTCCATAGAACAACCCCCACTCCTAACAAAATTCTAAATCTGAAAAAGATTCGGATGGCTAATAATAGCAATCCAATATTTAATCTTATCTACGCATATACACGGAAACAGGCTGTCGAAGGTAAAGTTGAGAGCTATGAACGTCTTGCTTTGTAACCGTAAGATTCTTAATTTTATAATCAACCAAGAAAGGCCAGCCCCTCTGTGGAAGGGCTGGCCTATTCTCTTTTAAATCTGCTTGAGATTATTTTTTAATTATTTTTTGAAAAGTCGTCAGTTTTTCTTAGGGGCGTATAATACCAGCCGACCTTTCCTGCTCTTGTTTTGCGATTGAATTTAAACTTTATGATTAGACCTTCCATGCTGTGATTGCACTTGGTTATTTTCCAGTCTCCTTCTTCAGTTCTTTTTACTGGATCGACAATATATCCTTTTAGCAGGTTGAAGCAATATTCTTCAAATTCTTCAATAGGTAGGGTTTCCGGCAAAGTGAAAGTCAGGATGTTGCAGTACATTTTTTGATCTATAAAGCCAAAATATTGCACAACTGGGGAGACTAATTTTTCGATATTTAGCTCACAGCCACCAGTGTATTTGTAATAAGATATTCCGTTTTTTTCTTTATGTTTTAGAAATGTACCTTCTTGATTGAGCAGATCAACTTTTTGACCGTAAGGCGGGAATTGGCAATTAAATTCAGAAGCCATCGCGGGGAGAGCTAAAAGCAAGATAAAACAAATGATGAGTATTTTTTTCATGTGATTATTATTCCTTTTTTATTGTAGAGATTTAATACGTTCAAGTTCTGCTTTAATGTAATTGAAAACTTTTTTGGTTTTGTCCCCGTAGGTTCGAATAGCATCCATATCGAGTCTTACATTCAGCCATTGCAAAGTTATGCGGTCACTGCCGTTGTGGATGTGCGGCATGGTTCCGGCAAAAGAAAATCCTTTTTTTTCCAGTTCTTCAACCAAATATGGGGATGAAGGGGTGTCAGTCGGAAGCATGGCATACACTGCGTCTTTGCGATTATCCTTGCATTGTTGAAATGCTTTTGTGATCTCGCTGATACTTGTTTCACCTATCGTGTTGATAACAATGAAAGAAACGTTAAGTTCGTCAGGAAGGTCAACTATATCGGTTGAACTCTCGCCTGAGAGGGGGGAGTTGTTAGGTTTGCCGAATTCTCTCGGTATTTTCATCCATTGATATATTTCACGCACCATTTCCTGATGATGCCGAGGGATGTATATAGTTTTGAGGGTGTGGTCAAAAGCCTGGTAATGGGTGACGGTTGAAACTTTATTTTGTTTAGTGGTTGCCAGCTCTTTTGCTTGTATTCCTGAAGCGGCAATACCTAAAAGCAGTCCGCACGGAGCCGATCCAAAGTGTTCCTGCATGGCCTTCTGGGAAAAGGTATGAGTGGTTACAGAGCAGTCAAAAACTCCTAAGTCTCCATTGTATCTGGTTGCAGCTAGAGCTACTTTTCCCAATTTTTTGGTTACTTGCGGGCATCTGTATGTGGGGTCAACAAAGGATAAGCCGACTTCAGGAACTTTTACAGCAGGGTCGTGATATTTGAGTCCTATGTGACCGATGATGATATTTCGATCGGTATCAATTGTTATTATCGATTTGAATTCGCCGGATTCAACTTTTTCTGTAAGTGCCTCAGCGTCGTAGAGAAATTTTTCCTGAGTATAACCGTAGCATTTCCAGGCCAGCCTGCACACAGCAGGCAATTCTTCCGGCCTGCTTAAACGGGTGATTGAATTTTTTACGGTTTCCCGATTTTTGCTTCTTTTTACTGGCCCGCTTTTGCGTAGTTCGTCCGGCAGAGCTCCATTAGTAAGCTTTTTGCTTAACCGGGTTTCCTTGCCTTCGCGTCCATGCACAAACATCTCAACCGAATCGACTCCTTTGTTCATGAGACGCATTCCAAGGCCGGGGTTGCTCATGCTTTCCAGATTGTCTGTCGTATATTTTTTTGCTTGGCTGAGATCAAACGGGATGCCTTTATCTCGAATTGATATTATTAACTGATCTCTTTCAACAAAAAACTCCAGATGAATACGTTCTTCTTCTCCCGGTGTTCCTGAAAAGTGGTCCACAGCATTTGAGGTGGCCTCTTCTACAGCCAATTGCAGATTATAGTTGGTTGTTTCGTCAAAGGAAAGGATTTGGCCCAGCTGCTCGACGCATTTAACTGCCGAACGAATCATTATACGGTGAACAGGGATGCTTAGTTGGGCTAGAAATAGTTTTGGTGTCGAAGTTATACTTGTCATATTCTTATATCGCTTGGGCTTGCTTCTAGAGTGTGAGTACTCCAATCTGTTTTTCTTATGGTAAGTAAAAGCAACATTAAGCATATAATATTCAATTATCAAGTATAGTTATAATAAATATATTATTACAATTTTATATGGTTTGGATGTTTGGAGTGTGGCTATAATTTGGGTAGTAGTGACTATTTCGCCGTAACTTTATCATCTATTTTTACAACGAAGGGTGTGTCTTTTTCAGAGGATTGACAGTGGTTCTCTAAAGCTACTATTAAACTTTTAATTGTAATATATATTTTATATTAAACTTAACTAATAAACGTCTAAATTTAAATAGGATTAATTATGGATAGTTTAGGTTTTTTAGAAGTACATGCCGTTGACCATTGCAATCACAATTGCCGTTGGTGTCACAACTATTCTCCTTTTTCTCCTAAAAAAGAATATGAAGCTAAAGATTATTTTGAAGGATTAGATGTTCTGCAAAAAAATAAAGTTATCCCGCAAGTTATTTCTATAATGGGAGGAGAGCCTTTTCTGCATTCCAATCTCACAAAATTCGCATTTCACCTTTTCGAACGATACAGAAAGCGGTTAATGATCACTACGAATGGTTTTTGGCTCTCTATCGAAGCTGTTAAGGCATATGATACTCTTTGGAAAATGATTTCGGTTCTTAAAGTCTCTCGGTATCCAACGATTGAAAAACGTCTTGGCGGTGCTGAAGAAGAAAAAAAAGTTGTAGATTTTATTAAAAAAACTTATCCGCATTTGCATGTAATGTTTCCACAAAAAGCCATTTTTAATAAGCTTGAGTTTTTTGAAAAACCCGTTGAAGTGAAACGATATTGCGGTAATTCTTCTTGTATAGCACTTCTTCCGAATATGAAAATGGCTCGCTGCGGGGCGGGTGCATATGCCCATCTCGCACCTGAAGGGGTGCTGCCTGAAGGATTTAAAAAATGTACACAGATGTTTTATGACTTGCAAAATTTTAAGCCGTCCAGTTTTAAGCTTTGGTATAATCTTTATCCCTTAGAGGCTTGTAGTTATTGCAGTTTTTCAGAAAATGATATCCAAGTTAGCTGGAAAGTTGAGAAGGGGCGGACACCATTTAATGATGATTACGACTTTGAATATTTTTGTAATTTAGGCAAGGCTATGATCATTCAAAATAATATTCCGGCAGCCAAACAGCAAATCCGGTATTTATTTGAGAGGTTTGGGGAAAAAGCAGAGATCTCCGTGTTGGCAGGTATTGCCTCCATTAATTCCGGTAATCTTCAGGAGGGGTTAAGTTCTTTTGCAGAGGCCCTTGAATTAGATTCTGATAATGCTGAAGCTAGAAAATTTTTACATCAAGTGCGTGAGCAAGTAGTTCAAAAATGATCATGTCTCTTAAATATTAATTGGATTCCTACCGGGTTAGCCATAGTAAATAAAAGGTTTATACTCAAATGAGTGTAAACCTTTTTTATTGTTTTTAACTGTATGTTCAATCGGTTCTTTTAATAGTTTCCATCTAGTTTATCAATGACAGAATCAGGGTTTGATGCTTTGACCAGTTTGATGAGAATGCTCTTGTTTATGCGATCTATTTCAATTCCGCTTTTAGAGGCAAGGCGCAGTGTTTTGCGGATATCTGATTGCACATGGGTGATTTTGGAGGAGTATTCCCGGTCAAGGGAGAATGAAATATTATCGTTGTTGGTTGTGGCAATATATTTACGGGGAACACGCAGGCTTCGGAGTTTGTAGTGATACATCATGGTATTGATCTGAAATTGCCCAGCATATCGCTTATGCGAATGCTGTCTTTCTAATTTTGATTTGACATATGCTTTGTTGTCCTCTGCACTGAAATCATCATGAGTGCCCCATTCAAAATCGTTTACGTAAAGTCTTTTTCTGTTCTGGAGGTCGGTACGCAGGCTGTAGTCACCGTCTTCTGCGCCGTAAGAACCGTAATCTTCGTTCCACATTCCGATATTTTTGAAAGACAGGCCGTCCATAAAGAACAATCCACCAGGATGCGATCCTTTTCTGTCAGATCTGTCTAGAAGGTCATTGCCGTACATGGTGGGTACTTTTGCGTAATGCTCTTTGGTTGAAAAAATTGGATATGAAAGTATGCTGATATCTTTATGTTTTCTAGCTTTCTCACGCATGGTTTGCAGCCAGCCGTCTTTTGAAAAAAAGATATCGTTATCAAGTCTTAGGTAAAACGGAGCGGTGAATTGTGACCAGATATGGTTCACAGCAACAGCAGGTCCCATATTGCGTGTGAACCTATAAGCGTAATGCACAAGTCCTTTTTCTCGCAACCGGCACAAAAGTTCCCATGTGTCGTCAGTGCTGGCATTGTCCACTACGCAAAGTGTAAAATCACATCCGGCATGTTTCCATATGGATTCGATTGTTCTGAGAGTGTGTTTACTTCTGTTGAATGCGGTTATGGCAATACATACATCACCGTTTGGAACAGAACGTGACATGGCGTTGGCTGCGAGAATCTGTTTATTATTAATTAGGTTCATAGCTATCTGGTTAAATTTAATAAAAAATTAAAAAAAAACTTGGTCACATGCGTCGAAAATACTCCTGTTTAGATAAACATTATCATAGCGAAGAAGTGTCTATAAAACTAGAAGTTATTTAGTGTATATATTGTTGTTCCGATGAAAAAGAAGGAAGAAGGCGATTGACTTATTATAAGGCATACTCAGCAGTATGAGAGGCGGGGCGTGAAAATTAAATATGATGTAAAATATGAGATTACAAAGTTGCTTGGTATTATACTTCACTTAGAAAAAAGCATGGGCTTTAGGTTCGGTTCCTACCTGGCTAGTCATGGTAAATAAAAAGGTTTATACTCAAAAGAGTGTAAACCTTTTATTTTTTTATTTAATCCCAATTGTTAGGTTAACACCATGAATTAAGTATATGAATTTTGTTGTTATATAATTTAACCAGATAGCCTACTAACAGAGCGGCAATGACTGTTCCTTCACGTATTCCTTCCAGTCTGTTCATTAAAATAAAAGAACTTATTATTCCGATGGCAACCATTGAGCTATCAAGACCTATCTTTATTTTGCCGAATTCTTTTTTGAAAGTATCCGTAATTACAATCGTTAACCCTTCACCGGGAAGGTATGTAAGGTTTGCTTTTACCAATAGAAAAATACCGAATGCGATGACAATGCAACTTAGTAAGCTACATATAATCTGCCACACGTAGGTTGAAGCATTGAGTCCGGATATAAGATATAAGGCAAAGTCAATATAAAATCCGAAGAGAGTTACTGCTACCAGTTGTGAGAAATGCAGAAGAGTGTATTTTTTTCGTAAAATCAAAAACTGCGCGATAACGAAAAGAGTATTCATGAAAATGGTCAGTTCGCCCAGAGTATAGTTGGATTGTAGGCTATATACATATGGAATGCATGATATAGGAGAAACTCCTAAGTTGGCTTTGACTGATAAAGCCACGCCTAGCGCCATTATAAAAATTCCTAAGATTGCTATAAAAAATCTTTTGATGATATTAATTTTTGACATGTATTTATCTCAAAAAGACAGCATATTAAGTGTCTTTGTGTTCGTTGGCAGATATATGAGAATATAAATTGTCTACCATTTTATTAAGCATCCCCATAAACAGTAGCCGCTCTTTTTCATCAAAGTCTTTAAAAAGAACTTCGTTATGGTTTTTGAGGATACCTATAATGTTAGTCTGTAAAGATTTAGCTTTGTCTGTAGGATAAACTAGCTTTCGCCGACGGTCTTCTCGGTCTTCTTTGCGGTAGACAAGTCCTTTTTTTTCAAGGTCTTGTAGTGCTCTGGCTGTTGCAGCCCGATCAATCTGTAGATAATTTGTTAAATCTTCCTGAACAATCCCTTCGTTGCACAGTATTTTCATTAAGAAAGGGATTTTACCTCGTCCTATATCTATTTGAGACAACGGTCCCGATAGATAGGTCATACTAAGGCGATGTATTATGGATAATCTTCGTCCTGGTGAATTTTGGTCAAATTTTTGTATTTGTTCTAAAGCCATGGGTACCTCAATTAGTTGACAGGTCAATTGTTGACTGGTCAATAAAATTTGCGGCCTTGGTTGTCAAGGAGCTTGATTGTCTTTGGGGTGTTTAAGAAGAGGGGAGATGAGGTCTTATCTTTTATCGATAGGTATGAAACTGGAATGACGTGGTACTTATTGAAATAAAAAGGTTTATACTCAAACGAGTGTAAACCTTTTTATTGTGAGTTCAGAGCGTTTATGCCGTCTCAACAAGAATAGCTTCGGCTTGATCAGAACGTAAGTGCAGGCGCAAACCTTCATTGCTGAGAATAATTACATGATTGTTGTGGCTCATGCGGAAATCTTTTGCCGGTTCAACGTTTTCAAGTCTGATATTTATTCCGGGTTTGATTCCGAAGAATGATAATTTTTCCGCAACTCTGGGGCTGCCGAGGATAGATTTTGTTTCAAAAGTTTCTCTTTTGCCACAGGTTGCAAGCTGACATTCTTCCTTGCCGCATACTCCCCATACTTTAGCTGCCATGCCTTCAGTTATATGAGTACTTTTTCCGTCCACTACTACGTGGTAATTCATAGAAGGAAGGCACCGGATAAATTCAATATTATCCCCTTCGTTTAAACCTAGAGTTTTAAGGCTGCTTTCCAGACAGGATGCCGCTGTGAGTCCTTCGATGTGGCCTTTTTCGCCTTTTCTCATTTCAAATACCGGAGTTTTATGTCCGTCATCGTGATGAATTATTATTTTTGAAGCCATTCCGGCAGCAAGTAGGACTTCACCTTTCGGGCCTTTGACTCTTACCGGGCAAAGTACAGAATCTTCAGACATAATTTTCAGTTCACAGCCTGGGCGCAGCCCCATGCGTTCCAGTCGGTTTTTAAGATTTTCTCTAGTGATAGTTTTCAGAATCAACGGTGTTTCAATGGGGGCTTTAGTGAGAGGAGTGGACATTATAGCGCCTCGTTTAATGGTTCTTTGGGGTTGGATTCGCAAGGTGAAGATGATGTTTTCAGGGCTGCATATCCTAGAATTCCCACTGTGCTTAAATTATGAGCCATTGCCGCTGTCAGTGTCGATATTTTACCTGTTCCTGCCAGAAGAAGGGTGGCAGAATTGATTGCAACAGCCGACCACAGGCAGGAGGTGAGAGTCTCGCGGTTATTGATCGCAATAAGGCGGGCTTTCAAAAGTGTTCTCATGTCTTCATCCATCATAACGACCTGTGCGGACTCGCGCGCAAGGTCGGCCCCTGAGGGCATACATATTCCGACATCCGCACATATTAATGCAGGAGTATCGTTGACGCCGTCTCCAGCGAATCCTACTTTTGCACCGCGGTCTTTGAGTCTTTTTACAATGGTGGCTTTGTCCTCGGGCTTAAGTTCCCAATGGACAGAATCAACGGCGGGAAGTTGTGCTGCGAGCGCCAATGCTGTCGAGCGATGATCTCCGGTAAGAATTTCGATATGTTTGATTCCAGCGGCTTTGAATCCTGCAAGGGTTTCCGCTGCTTCGGGGCGCAGTTCATCGCGCATGGCGATGATTCCGATAAGTTTTTCATTCATTGCTACAAATAGAAGGTTTTTACCCTCATTACGTAACTGACGTGAAGTCTCTTCCATGGATGTGCAGTCTACGAGTTCATCTTCTTCTATAAAGTGCTGGCTTCCGACAAGTATTCTTTTTCCGTCAACATATGCGGAAACACCGTGGGCAACAATAAAGTCGACCCCGCTTACTTTCGGTAGTGATATGTCGCGGTCCTTGGCTTCTTTAACGACCGCTTTGGCAACGGGGTGGGCATAATGTTCTTCGGCTCCGGCAGCAATAGAAAGAAGTTCTTTTTCAGAAAAGGCAGGTATGGGTACAATGTCGGTAATTTTCAGAATTCCTTGGGTCAGGGTTCCGGTTTTGTCGAATACAAGGGTGTCAATGGCTGCTAGATTTTCTAAAGCCTGACCTCCTTTCAGCAGAACTCCTGCCTGACTGGCTGTATACATGCTTGTTCTGGTAGCAATAGGAGTGGAGAGTTTGATTGCGCACGAGTAGTCAACTGTGAGAACTGCCGCGGCCCGGGCTGCATCCTGTGTGAAAGCATATACTCCCAGACCAAGAGCGAAGGTGAGCGGAACCAGTTTGTCTGCGAGTTCTGAGGATTTAAGCTGAGTTTTGGATTGCGAACGTAATGATGTTTCCAGAAAACGGTTGATCCGTGCCATACCCGTTTCGGAGCCGACTTTGTCAGCCCTGATTTTTAGAGTACCTTCTTCAACCACTGTGCCGGAAAGGGTGACATCACCGGGTTGCAGATGTACAGGAACAGATTCGCCTGTGATGGAGCTTTGATTAACTGAGCCGTCACCTTCGACAATGGTTCCTTCCACGGGGATCATTTCTCCGGGACCGCAGACTACAATTTCACCGACTTGCAGTTCTGTAAAATTAATTTCAATTTCCCGTCCGTCCCGTTCAATCCATATCTTTTCTATCTGTGGCTTGAGGAGCGTTTTTAATAGATCGGTTGATTTTTGCTCAGATTGGTCTTCAAGGTATTCACCTAAACTAAGTAAGGCTCCTATAGAGTTGGAAGTGAAATATTCTCCGCGAAGCAGCGAGAGGGTTTTGACCGTTCCATCCAGAACTTCAATTTTGACACCGCGGGTGAACAGAGTTTGGATTGCAGTAACAATTCCCGGAATTGCAAGGCCCCAGCTTGTAGCCATCTGTACAGGGCCGGGAAGTATTGGGATAGCCGCTGCGACTGCTGTTTTAGCTCCAACATCGAAAAGATCCACGCTGTGGTTTTTTTTATTACGATTCAAGAAAGCTTCATTCGGGATTTGTTTAAGTGCCGCAATAATTGATGTTCTGGTGGCATCGGTTCCATCATAATCAACGACTATGCAAAATGCGGGACCGTTGACTCTTACGGCTGTAACTCCAGAAAGAGATTCCACTCCGGCTTGCAGGTAATTAAGGTCCAGATCCGGGGCGAGCATTATGATTGAACGCAGTCTTATTCTATAGGGAAGTTCGTGGACAATTTCAAAACGGCTGGTCCTGAGCGGCATGCGAGTCATTTTGTAATCCTTTTGGGAGTTTTATAGGCCGCGCAATGCATTATTGTGAATCCTACAAAAGCAACAGAGGCCCAGATATGCAAGGGTTTGGCTCCTTTGAATTTTAGAATGCCGGAAGTGAAGGTTACTCCCAGTGAAGCGACCATTCCGACTTTAGCGGCAGTTTTGGAGAGATTCGGTTCCAGAGGACAGCTGTCTCCGCATGGGCGTTTTTTGATTTTCTTAATTTTTGCAGGTGTTGTGTTCATGATTTCCATTGTGCTTTCGGGTTCCGCTTAAAGCGGAACCCGAAAGTTTATAATATATTTATACTATTTAGATTGGCTGACTTCAGCTTTAATGTCCTGAATTTTTTCCTTTGCTTCTTCAATTCCACCTTGGATAGCAGTCCATATCCGCACTGATCCTGAAACGACTGCTTTCTGTACCTTGGGATTTGAGGCAACAAGAGCGACTCCTGCTCCGATAGCAATACCTTTGAGGTAGCGGGAATCAGTAACGTTTACCCAGCTTTTCAGGCGGGAGGGTGCATTTTCAGCCTGAATTGGTTGAACGGGCTGAATCTGCTGAACAGGCTGCTGAACTGGAACAACCTGATTGGGATAAGCAGTCACAGGTGGGGCCTGATAATAGTATGTGTAATCGCTGTTATAATCTTGACTCATTATACTGTTCCTTTATCTTCTTTGGTTTTAGCTGTTTGTGCTGCTTTGTATTCTTGTTCTGCTTTGAGATCTTCTTGTTTTTCCTGTTCTTCAGCGGACATTTCATCGGATTTTCCGAAGATGCTTCCTACGCCTGAAGTAAAGACGGATCTGACTGTTTCGCTTGTGCATACAAAGGTTATTCCTGCTCCAACAAGCAGTCCTTTCCAAAAGCTGTCATCAATGCCGTTGAAAAAGCTGAGAAAGTTGGAAGGGTCAGCGTTGCCGTCAGCGGTATCTTTAACCAGATTTACAAATTGTTTGATCTGTTCGTCTGCTGCCGGAGGGGCGGAAAGTGGAACCTGCTGCGGAATAGGTTGCTGGTAGGGCTGTTGAATAGGCTGAGCATACATTGGCTGCTGGTATACAGGCTGTCCGTAAACGGGCTGCTGAATAGGCTGTCCGTAGACAGGTTGCTGGATTGGCTGTGCGTAAACAGGCTGTTGGATTGGTTGCTGCACTGGCTGCTGGATTGGTTGTCCATAGACTGGCTGTCCCTGAATATCCGTCTGAGCATATCCGGTTGACACGGGAGATCCCTGATAAGGATCGCCGGGCATAGTGTAGGAATAATGAGGCTGTCCCATATCCGGTCCCATTACCGGCTGTGCGGTGTAGGGCTGTTGTGGAATGGTTGTTTCTTCATGTGAATGCTGATCCGGTGCCGGCTGAATAGTCTGTTCTGTAGTCATTGTTTTCTCCTGTTTTATTCTTTTAATTATTTTTAATATGAGGTTTAGTTCATCAGTTTTCCGTAAAGACCTGTGATAATCTCAACCTTTTTAATTTTGTCTTTTCCCTGAATCAGTTCTTCGATGATTTCAGGAGATATTTCGTCTGTATTGTATTCGATGACCACAGATCTGGCGGTCATATTAACCCTTGCGGCAAGAATTGCTTTCGGTAATTCTTGATGCTCTTTCATGGCTTTTAATGCCGCGGGTTTGGTAAGGATCAGCGGGCTGAATTTTACCCTTATGCGACCCGGAACGTGGTGAGCCACATCCAGATAGTTTTCGAGATCAATCAGCTTATGAAAGTTCATTCGTTTTTCCTGCTTCTATCATTAATGGTTTGGGGGAGTGGGCCAGAAGTCTTGACGAGTTGGCAATAACTCCCATTGTGTGAGCTATATGGAGGAATCCAGCCATAACTGGAGTGAGTACTCCAGTGGCTCCCATGATAACTCCGACTATGTTTGAGCCTGTTGCCAGCCAGAAGTTCTGGTAAGCTATTTTTACTGTGTCCTGGCTGAGTTTATGTACAAAGGTCAGCCCGTTCAAATCGTCATTAACAAGAGTTATATCCGCGGCTTCTACTGCTACTTCGGCGCCTCCTGTTCCCATGGCTATTCCAACATCTGCTTGTGCGAGTGCCAGTGCGTCATTTATACCGTCTCCCACCATCAGTACTTTTTTGTTTTTATCTTGAAGAGTGCGCACCAGTGTTGCTTTTTCTTCGGGCATGGCCGAGGCATGTATTTCCGGTATGTGTAGAACTTTCGCTAAGTGTTCGGCTGTTGCGGGTTCGTCTCCGGTAACCAGAACAGTCTTTTCAATTCCATTCGCCCTTAAGGATTTAAGAGCGGCAGCAGCCTCGGGTCTGATTGTATTTGCAAAAGCCATAATACCGACAGGTTCTCTATCTTTAACAACATAAATGACAGTCAGCCCTTTACGTTTAAGAGTAGAAACATGGCTGCTCAGTTTGCCGATGCGCACGTCAAATTGTTCTGTGAGTTTTTTGTTACCGACCAATATTTCAGTTGAAGCTCCGACAGCAGAAGGAAGTTCAGCCCGCATTCCTTTACCCAGGAAATATTCGCAGACAGTATGGGTCAGGGGAGATATGTTTCTTTTTTGCGCAGCACTTTTGATTGCTTGAGCCAGCGGATGGTGGTTGTGGGTTTCGACAGAAAGAGCATAATTTAGAATTTCATCTTCGGAAGTACCTTTGATCGCATAAATATGTTCAAGGGACGGTTCGTTTCCGGTAAGGGTTCCGGTTTTGTCAAAGCAGGCAATTTCACAATGTCCCACTTCTTCAAGATACCTTCCTCCTTTGATGAGGATGTTGTGTCTTGCCGCAGTGTTGATGGCTGCGCTGATAGGAGTTGAAGCTGAAAGTACGGTGGCACATGGACAGGCCATGACCAGAAGCACGGTGAACGCTCTCCACGGACTGGCTGTTAGCAGCAAGGTGCCGATAGTTGCTCCCAGACCTATTTTGACTAAGCGTACTGAAAGTTTGTCTGCTACTAATTCAATGTCGGTTTTATTTTCAAGAGAGTCTTCTACTTTATGAAGAATTCTAGCGAGATAAGTACTGTCTCCAACTTCTTCTGCTTTGACGTAGATTACGCCTTCACGCACGAATGTTCCGGCGAAAACCTTGTCCTCGGTTTTTTTGTGTATAAAGTCGGCTCTTCCTGTGATCGGGGCTTCGTTTATTAATCCCTGACCATCCACAATGAGCCCGTCAATGCAGATTTTTTCTCCGGTGTGCAGGACAACCACATCTCCTTTTTGAAGTTGATTTATTTCAACTTCAACCTCCACTTCATCTTTCAGTACAAAAGTATGATGGGAAGTCTTATCAAGAATGCCTGAAATAGCACGGCGGGAACGTTCTGTAATCCAAGCGGTCAGAAGTTCTGCTCCGGCATTGATCCAGAGTATTTCAAAGGCAGTCATGGCCTCTCCGGCAACAACCGCAGCAATAATGCCGCCGGCAAGAATCCCTTCAAGTCCAAATTTTCTGTCTTTGATTTTTTTGAATGCTTCTTTTACCAGCGGAGCGGCAGCAATTACAGTGATAAATCCCAGAGGACTTAAAAGCGTTTGAGCAATGGTCAATCCCAGTAGGGATTCGCTTATTAATACAGCGCCACCTACTGCGGAGATGAAGGAGAAAGATCTTAAAGCGTTGCGGACTTCGGGGCAGCACCCTTTTTCTTTGTTATTTACCGGGCAATTTTTTTTGTAATTAATTCCGAGAAGATCATGAATTGTTCTGGTTAACAGTTCAGGGGAAAGGACGTGGTCATTGTAGTTTATAATTACACAGGAACATTTTTTATTGATTCTTGTGTGGTTGACCCCTTCAAGGGTTTCTAGATTTTTTTCAAGAGAACTGGAAAGTAGATGGTTATTTTTTAGAATCGAAATTTTTAGTCGGATTCTTCCCGGTATCGAGTGTTGTACTTTTGTCTTATTGTGTCTTGTTTTCACTTGTCAGGTCCTGTTTTCAGTCGGAAAAAATCTGACTGCCCTTGTTTGAGATTGAAAATGAAACTCAACTTCACAGAAGGCTAAATACAAATACAGAATCTCTTTGTCAACGATAAATTTATTTTTAATACAACAAAGCTTTTTTAATTTTAGATAAGTAAGGAGGCTGGTTAGTCTTGAGGATGGAGGGCTTTATCCGGATTTTAAAGAGAGCGAATGAGTAAACCTGCGCTGATTGGAATTTCAAACGCAGGTTTTTTATATTCAGGATTCAATTTTTTTTGTTAAATTTGTTCCAATAGATTTATCCCACATGATTTTTGTTCCTGTGGCTATTGCGGTAAAGCCTATAATTCCGGCAAGTCCACCAATTCCGAGCAAACCTACGATGGCTATTCCAGTACCTGTAGCCAATCCCGTTCCAGCTGATTCTGTTGCTACAGCTTTTATTACTTCACGGCTTGTCATTTTGCCTTCTTTAACTGCGATTGTTCCGCGTACAGCGGTTACAGTTCCGCTGATCAAAGCTCCGGTGACTGCCATGGAGGCTGTTGCGATAGGAAGTATTCTTGTTGTGGGCGTAGTCATGATTAGCTCCTTTGTTAAGATCCATGAATTAATTATCCGTTTTAAATATTACTAGTTACAGATAAGTTTGGAAAACAGTTCAATTGAGTATCAATTGCAAATTAGGATGTTGTTTTGAGCTTGCGAATTCGTTCGTTGAGGTATTGACAATTTGTTTTATTTGATAATAGTCATGAATCTCATTCTCAACAAGAAGGGGGAGACATGACAAGTCCTCAACATATTTTTTTAAAATATTTGTCAAAAAAAGGCATGGCTGCAACTGAACAGCGCAGGGTTGTGTTGGAGATTTTTCTCAAGAGTAAAGGGCATTTTTCTTATAAAGAACTTTATATTCAGGTCCGTGAAGCAGATTCGAGTATAAGTTCGGTTACGGTCTACAGAACAGTCAAACTTCTTGCTAAGTGCGGTATTGCCGGGTCCATTGATTTCGGGGACGGGATCACTCGTTATGAATGCAGGTATAACAGGCCTCATCATGATCATCTCGTCTGCACAAAATGCGGTAAGAAGATAGGGGTGGTCGATGACAGTATTGAAAATTTGCAGGAGTTGCTGGCTGAAAAGCATGGGTTCAGTATAAAAAGACACAAGATGATTCTTTTTGGAATTTGTTCTGATTGTCGCGATAGTTAACTTTGGCTGTGCAATTAATTTTCAATTGCGATGTTTGCAATAATAGTCACGGAATATGTAGTAACGTTTTTATGAATTGATCATAAAATTTAAATAGTAGGAGGATAGTGGTATGAATTTAGGTAGATTTTTATTGGTTTCAACAACTGCGACGATTGTAGGTGTTGCTGCTTACGCTATTTTTAAAGCGGGCGGCGTTAAGCCTGCAATGATAGAAGCCGTTAAAGGGACTATCAAAGCCGGGGACTGGACGGCAGAGAAGTATGTTAGCGCAAAGCAGGAGGTCACACGGCTGGTAGATGAGGCTAAGGCTGATATGGCTGAAGGAGCTTAGACCTGATAATTCGGTGTGCTCAGGGTTATTTTTTTATATTCGAGAAGGACTTATTACTTTATCTCTTCCTGTGTTTTTTGCGAAATAGAGAGCTTTGTCTGCGGTTTCTACAAGTCGGACCGCTTCGGTTTCAGGGTTTTTGGCCTGATGATTCAGTCTGGAAATACCAATACTAAGGCTGCTTCTGCCAATGCTTAATTCCGCAAATCGTAGCCGTATTCGTTCCGCGACCTGTTCACAGCGGTATGAATCAATACCCACGAGAATTGCACCGAATTCATCTCCTCCGAAGCGGAAGGGGAAGTCCGTTCCTGTTCGAACTGAAGAGTTGATAATTTGTCCCAATTGAGCCAGTAGCCTATCTCCTTCCATGTGGCCTAACTGGTCGTTGACTTCTTTAAAGTGATCGCAGTCAATCATCATAAGGTGCAGGGGGGTCTTGCAGGATATGCACTTAGAGCAGGATTCAACGATTTTAAGTTCAAAAAAACGTTTGTTGAACAGCCCGGTCAGGTAGTCAGTGTATGAAAGAAGGTTGAGCTTTTCTTTATCTTTGTAAGTTTCTGTAAGGCTTTTGGTTAGACTGTATTCTCTTCTGGCAACAGAGTGCGCCAGCCAGTTGAGGTTCTGTTGAAGACGTACAAGTTCATCTCCAGTGATACTGCTGTTTTTTTCGAAATAATCCATACGGTGATTCAGCTTTCCACGTTTGAGGTCCACGCAGAATTTATTCATTTCGCGCAGTTTTCTGTTAACCAGCCACTCATTAAGCCAATTGGCGATGGGGGAACAAAATGCAACGCACAGGCTGAAGTGCAGGCTCATATACATGAGTAATTCTTTTCTGTCGGCAAATTCTATTAGAACCAGCAGAAATCCGGCTGGAAGGATTAAAAGTAAAAAAATAGCAATTAATGCACGATTTTTTAAACTGGCCTTTGTAAACTTTAATCCAGTTCGGAGCAGATAGCCTCCAATGCTGGAGTTTTTTAAGGTTGTCAGTATGTTGTTTAGAAATCTTAGGTTCTCTTTATAAGATATATTATTCATTGCTGATCCTGCGCTGATGGGTGTTCTCTATTGTGTTTCCAGTTGTTCATAGTGGTTGGTCTAATGAAATTAATAATCAATATCAAGTAAAAGTTTGTGGTGAAAAATTTAAGTTTTATTGTTGACAAGAAAAAACTAGCTGGCTAGTAATTGATTTCGAAATTCATTCTCATAATCATCAAAGCAAGGTTTAGGCGGAGAAAAAATGTTTAATAAGTTCGATTTTCTTAACGGCGGAATCTCTTCCGGCAAGAGAGAGCAGCGGCGTAGGCATGGAGGCAGAGGCGGGCCCGGTAAAAAATGCATTATGCGCGGTAAAAGTGTTCTGGATATTGCTGTGGGTGGTAAGGCTAAAATAAGAAGACATTTTTCATGCGGCGCAGTGCGGCAGCGTCTGCTTGATCTGGGTTTTATTCCAGGCCGTGAGGTTGAGGTGATCAGGGTTGCAACTCTCGGGTGTCCGCTTGAGCTTAAGGTTGCCGGATATTGCGTTACCCTGCGTCGTACTGAGGCGTATGAAATTGAGGTGGAAGATGAGTTTAGAGGTTAATAGCAAAGGCAAGGCAGCCAAAGATAATTTCCTTATTGCGCTGGCCGGGCAGCAAAATGCCGGTAAATCTACAACGTATAACATGCTTACCGGAGCAAATCAGCATGTGGCTAATTATCCGGGGGTAACCGTTGATAAAAAAGTCGGCAGCTATCGTGAAGGAAAGACTCGTTATGAAATTGTCGACCTTCCCGGTACATACAGCCTGACTTCGTTTTCACTCGAGGAAAGGGTGTCGCGTGATTTTTTTCTTGAGGAAAAGCCTGACGTAGTGGTTAATGTCGTGGATGCAACTGCTTTGCGCCGCAGTCTGTATTTTACTTTTCAGGTTTTGGAGATGGATTTTCCGGTTACTATTGCCCTGAATATGATGGATGTTGCTGAAAGTCAGGGGTTAACCATTGATTTGCAGGAACTAAGTTCGCGGCTCGGGGTGGATGTTGTCGCCACTGTGGGACGTAAGGGTAAAGGGAAGCAGGCACTGAAAGCCGCAATTCGTAAGTCAGTCAATCAGGAAGCTTATAATCGTCCTGTTACAATTGACTACGGTGAGCTTGAAGAGCATTTGCAGGAACTTGAAAAAAAGCTGGCTGAAGATGCCTTTTTAGGGGGGCTTTATCCGTTACGCTGGCTGGCAATCAAGCTGCTTGAAAATGATCCTGAAGTGTGCAGGCTTGTTGAATCAAAACATTTTAAAGGGTCAGAAATAATTGAAAATTCTATTTCGCGCCGTGATAGTTTTGAAGAAGCCTTGGATATTGATACGGGAGACTACATTGTCGCCTGCCGGGACAGGGTTGCAGGTGAGATTGTAGATGCATGTGTTCAGAAAGAGGATAGTTCGAAACAGCCTGTTTCCGAACGTATTGATAGATGGGTACTCAACCGTGCAATGGCTCCCTTTTTTCTTCTTGCTACAGTCTTTATTATTTATGAGCTTTCTATTGTTCAGGGGTATAAGCTTACTATTTATACTTGGCCTTTGCTGGCAAAATTCAGGGATATTATCGCCAGCTTTTTACCTTCGGCAGGATTGATTGAGGATTCTTTGCTGAGGTCCATGGGGCTGTGGATGGTGGATAGTGCCAACACTCTTTTAAACTATGTGCCGATCTTTTTTATTCTTTTTGCGCTTATAGCCATCCTGGAAGACTCCGGCTACATGGCTCGCATTGCTTTTATTTTAGACCGCATATTTCATAGTTTCGGTTTGCATGGACAATCAACACTTCCATTTATTCTGGGTGGAGTTTTTGCCGGAGGATGTGCTGTTCCGGGGATTATGTCCACCAAAGGTATTCCCGATGAAAGGTCGCGGCTGGCAACGATTTTAACGGTTCCGTTTATGAATTGTCTGGCAAAAATTCCCCTTTATACCTTGCTGGTGAATATTTATTTTGCCGAGCATAAATCATGGGCAATGTTCTTTATCGGCACCATCACAATCATAATGGCTATGATTATTGCTAAGGTTTTGACCTCAACAATCCTTAAGGGACGTGAGACCGCTCCGTTTATTATGGAAATGCCCAATTACCATGCACCTACATTGTTCGGAGTCGCGCAACGCTCAATTGAACGTACATGGGAATACATCAAAAAAGTCGGGTCCATTGTTGTAGCCGTTTCCTTGTGTGTGTTTTCCTTGTTGCAATTCCCGGGGCTTAGTGAAGAGCGTATGGATTATTATAACGCTGAAATGAGTAAAGCCGCGGCTGTTTTTGATGCCAAAGTTTCAGGCACTACCTACGCCGAGGTAGGCGAGTCTGGAAAAATGCTTGCTTTGCTTAATTTCTACGATAATTACAAACGCGCTCGGATGAATTCATCAGGTAAGAGTGGGGCCGCTTCAGTTGATGCTAAATTCAAAGCTGATAATCCAGAATTGTTCACTGTGCTGAAACCGCATAGCAATAAAGATGCAAAGATAGTTAACCGTGCTTTGCGTAAGGTTTCATCCAAACGTAAAAGTTTGCGGCGCAAAATAAAGGAAGAGAAAATTAAGACTTCTTTTTTTGGTATGATTGGAAGATCTCTTGAACCTGTAACCCAATTGGCCGGATTTGACTGGAAGGTGAATATTGCTTTGATCAGTTCTTTTGCCGCTCGTGAATCCTCTGTGGCAACAATGGGAGTTTTATATCAGCAAGGGGCGGATGAAAATCAGACACTTGAACAGAGAATGGATAATGAGAGTAAGTCTTCTGGAATGACTCCATTGCATGCTCTCGCAATTATTATTTTCTTTGCTCTTTACCCTCCATGTCTTGCCGCTACGATTATGGTGAAGGTTCAAACCGGGTCATGGAAATGGATGGTCTTTTCCATTGTTTTCCCCACGACGATTGGTTTTGCGGCGGCTTCAGCTGTGTTCACTGTGGGGAATGCGGTGGGGGCCAGCGGTATAGTTATGATGAAAGGGTTTTACCTTGTCTGCCTTGGAATAGCGTTTTTGATAGCACTTCAGAGTAAGCTCTCTTCAGATAAGATAGCAACACGCCACGTGTATCAGGCATAATTTTAAATAAGAATCAGGAGAATGTTATGAGGAAAATGACAGCTAAAATTATTATGGTAGGTCTTATCGTCTTGTCCGCTTCCGCAGCTTTTGCCCATTCACCGCTTTGCAGCTGCTTTGATAATGGTGACGGCACAGTGCTTTGTGAAGGTGGTTTTTCAGACGGATCTTCAGCTTCTGGAGTTCGGATATTTGTTAAGAGTGAATCAGAAGAAGTTCTTAGCAAAGGGACAATGAATGAGAGTAGTGAGTTTGAGTTTAAGAAGCCTGAAGGGGCATACACAGTAACTTTTGATGGAGGTGAAGGACATTCTATTGTAATCGATGGTTCTGATATTGTAGAATAAATTGTAAAATAGTTTTTGTTTTAGTTAAGTGATGTATGTGAATTAGATCTTATTTATAGGTTTTTACAACTCTCTTTGATAAAGAGAGTCAAAGTCATAATCAGGAGTGATAGATGAAGTTTAAGGTAGTATTTTTAAATCTGTTGGCAATTGTTGCATTTGCTATCCCTGCGTTCGCACATTTTCAGATGGTATACACCCCTGAAATTGCAGTAAATAAGGGTGATCAGACTCAGCTCAAATTGGTCTTTACTCATCCGTTTGAGGCCGGACATACCATGGATATGGGAGTTCCTGAAGAATTCTATATGCTGCATCAGAAAGGGGAAGAAGGAAAAACTAAAAAAGTTGACCTCAAATCCTATCTCAAACCAATCACATGGAAGAGTTTGACTAATTCCGGAAAGGCTTATGAAGCAAATCTGCCAAAGAAAATTGTCCGTTCCATGGGTGACTATACTTTAGTGCTGGTTCCTGCTCCTTATTTTGAGTCAGAAGAAGATGTTTACATTCAGCAGATTACCAAGACTTACATGAATGTCGGTGGAATGCCCGGTAACTGGTCTGTTCCAGCCGGACTTAAGACTGAGTGGATTCCTCTCGTAAAGCCTTATGCTATGTGGACAGGTATGACCTTTAAAGCTCAGCTTCTGTCAAGCGGAAAGCCTGTGCCGAATGCCGATGTTGAAGTTGAATACATGAATCATGCTCCTGAAATGAAGAAAAACGGATTTGCTAAAAAAGCAAACTCCGAAGCTCCACAGGACGCTTTTGTGACAATGGGTATTAAAACAGATGCTCAGGGTTACATTGAATTTGCAGTTCCTAAAGCTGGCTGGTGGGGATTTTGTGCCCTTGGTTCCGGTCCAGACAAAGAGTTTAAAGGTAAAGAACTCTCTCAGGATGCTGTAATTTGGTTAAAAGCTGTTGATATGAAATAGTATGGTATAAAAGTTTGTAAATTCATGCGCCCGAAAAGGATAATTCCTTTTCGGGCGTATGTTTGTCAGGGCGCGAAGCTCTTTAATTTATGTCTTTATTTTATAGAAGGATTGTCAAATGATTCAAAATAACAATCAAATTATAGCTCTTACTGACGATCATACACTTTATAATGATTCAGAACAGATTTCCGGTTTAAATATTGAACACTATTCATGCGTGAACAGTTTTTTTAGTGCAATGCTTAAGAATAACTATTCCGGAATTATTCTGAATATGCATAAAGTAATGAAAACTCCTTGTAGCGAAAGAAATAAGATTTTATCTTTATCGGCGGATCTTCCCACTATGCGCTCTATAGAGAGAGGGAAGTCTCCAATTTTCATAGATGATTCGGATCTTTTTAAATGCAGTTGCCAGAAGCATAGTTGTTTACTCTCCCGACCATCCTGCCCTATTACTGTAAGTATTCCTGTAAAAATAGGCTCCGACAATGATCCGGCAATGGCAAAACCAGTTGCCGGAATTATCCATGATATATGTGAAAGAGGATGTACTTTTCATACCGATGAAGATCTTACAAATTATGATTTTCTTTATTTAAAGATCGAATCTCTTGCAAATAGACTTCCTATATATTCAGGTGTTTGCAAGTCTATCTCAGGCGGAAGTTGTTTATGTGGATATAATGTCAGATTTTTAGATATTAAAGAGGATCAGCTTTTGGAATTGCAAGATATATATACTAATACGAATCCCACAATAGAGAGATCTTGAAACATTAAAGAGTGTGACGAGATATTTATCATAACTGCTGAATAAGCAGGGTTAAAACGATTAACAAATAAAAAGGTTAGCTAAATTAATAGCTAACCTTTTTTATTTTAGTCCTTGAAATTTCATCTGGTAATTATTTATCTATAAATTAAACGGGGCGATAATCCGTTCCAAAACACCTTGTACTTTTGAAATGGCAACACCGTAGTTTGTTATTGGTACGTTTCTGCGTTTACATTCGTTAATTCGTCTCAGCATTTCCGTGCGGTTGAGCATGCATGCCCCACAGTGAATAACAAGCTTATATCTTTCAAGATCTGTCGGGAAATCATGTCCTGAGTAAGTCTCGAAGTTAATGCTTTTATCAGTGTACTGACGAATCCAGTTCGGGATTTTTACCCGTCCGATGTCGTCCTCTACCGGGTGATGAGAGCACGCCTCACCTATAAGAACAATATCTCCGTCTTCCAGAGTATCAATGGCATCTGCGCCTTTGATGAGGCTTGGTAAGTCGCCTTTGTAGCGGGCAAATAAAGTTGAAAAGGTGGTTAACGGGATTTTGTCGGGAACATCATTTGCAACGCTGAGAACGACTTGTGAGTCCGTAATAACCAGCGCAGGCTGATGGTTTAAATTTTGTAAAGCTTTCTCAATTTCATGTTCTTTAATAGTCACCGCGACGGCGTTATAGTCCAGAATCTCACGTAACACTTGAACTTGTGGAAGAATAAGACGTCCTTTCGGAGCAGATAGATCAATCGGAACCACGCAGACAACCCAATCTCCTTCATTGAAAAGATCACCCGCAAGAACAGGATCACGTTTCATTTCATCAGGAGCCAAGTCAATGATGGCATTTTTAATTTCTTGAATGTTGAAGCTATTTGTCGCGGAAACTTCTAAAAATGGAAAATTATTTTCATGGCAATAGCTGATATCTTTCGCGGAAGGGGGTCTAAGGTCGTTTTTGTTGAAAATCGTAATGAACGGAATTTTCAGGTCACAGATCTCACTTATAATATTTTTTTCATAATCCGTGATTCCTTCTTCTCCGATTACAACAATTGCGACATCAGACCGCCAGAGAACTTTCTGTGTAGCTTTGATCCTGAGTTCACCCAGTTCTCCTGAGTCATCAAGACCTGCTGTGTCGTAGAAGGTTACCGGACCTAGTGGCAGCAGTTCATAATGTTTGGCAACGGCATCTGTTGTTGTTCCCGGTTGATCCGAAACAATAGATATATCCTGATCCACAATTGCGTTTATCAGAGAAGATTTCCCGGCATTGCGCCTTCCAGCCAGAGTTATAACAAGCCTGACTCCGCGTGGTGCTTTATTGGACATTTTTATTCCTTTTAGAAAAGCCTTTTGATGATGAAGGTATGAGGTTTAAATATCTGATTGTGCTTTCAGCTTGTGATAGCGAATCGGAAACATCGATTGCCACTGAATTTTTACCCGGATAAATATTGTAATCCGCGCGATGTGCGGAAGGTGTGACAGAAGGCATTATTACATTACATCCTCTGCTGAGTCCTATTTCTCTACCTTTCGCGTCAAAAGAATCTAGAGCTGATGTGGCTGGAATATTGGATTCAGGATTTAAAATGCGGAGCAGGGCAGTCACACGGTAAGACAGCAATAAGTCTCCGGGAGCAGCATCGGCAAAAGGGGTATCCGGATGAGGAACAAAAGGTCCGGCTGCTATCATGTCCAGCTTAAGATCTGTCAGAAAAAGGATGTCTTTCAAAAGAGATTCAACGTTTGAATCAGGCAATCCTACAATGATGCCGGACCCTATTTCGTATCCCATACCGTGTAATGATTTTATTCTGTTAAGCCTTTCATTAAATTCTTCGCCGCTTCTGATTTTTTTGTATAATTTAGGATTTGAAGTTTCGATTTTAATCAGGCATCGGTCAGCCCCGCACTCAAACCAATAACCGTATTCATCAAGGTCGCGGTCTCCGATTGACAGAGTCACAGCCACATCATGGCGATTTTTAATATCTTTAACCAGTTCGCCAATTTGATCTTTTGAATAGCAGAAATCATCGCCAGACTGTAAAACAATTGTTCGCGCTCCGTTTAGCGCTGCTGTTTCAGATGCTTCCATAATTGTAGGCAGATCAAGTCGATAACGATTGATTTTTGAGTTAGGAGCTCTGAGTCCGCAATAAAAACATTTTTTGTTGCAAACATTCGAAAATTCTACAATTGCGCGAAGGTATACTTCATTTTTAAATACTTTTTCCCTTACCTGATCGGCAAGTGTGAAAAGTTCATCATCATTCTGACCCTTAAGATAGTTTAGAATTTTTAGCTCGCTGAGTGCATACATATAACTATGATCCTGATAAATTCATTGATCGGGCGCATTCATTTATTAAACGGAATGCGGCAATTTCTTTCTTTGTTGAAGAGGATGGAGGCCGGCCGGATTTTGTCCATTCGATTAGTTTTTCCACATCAGCTTCAACCATTCCCCAGAAACCTTCAGGCGCATGCGGTTCTGCGTGGGCATATTGACCGAAACAGATTGTATTATCCACGACAATGACAGGTGTACACGGCAGGTTGCGGGCCGGATGTATCCGTAGTTTCTCCGGGTATTTTTTTTTAAGATCAGTAAGAAAGGTATGTGAAACTTTAATTTCTTCTTCCGTTGCCTGGCGTGAAATGCCGAATCTTAGAGCGCCGAGAAAAGATTCTTTCCAACTGAAATCAAGTTCCGGTTCTATGGCAATAATATCAAGTCGCTGGAATTCCGGTTTATTCAGAGCTGTATCCAGCCCTGCCTGATGCCGTTCAGATTTTGCAAAGGGGCCGTAAACCGCTCCATTAAGAATTATCCTGCGGGAGGCTGAATAAAAAAGGTCAGGAATATTCAACCCGTCAGTTCCTGCAAAAATTTTCATTTTTATTTAATCCTGCTGAGTTCATCAGGCATGAAGCCGTGATTAGAAGGTTGAGCGTGGACATCTTATGAGCCGCACGCTCACCTTCTATAAGTTCATATTGGTTGAAGTTCCGGTTTCGCTTTTACAGGTAAAGATCTCTTTCGCCTGCTGCCATGCGAGTGACTCTGTCAGTCAGCAAATTTCTCCGCTCAGGGTCGGCATAGCTTGCAAGTTCCTTACGGATAAGTTCCTCACCGATTTTTTTTGTTTCTTCGGAGGCATAATCTTCCAGGTATTCTTTGAAAGTAAGCAGCCCGTTAGGCAGGCAGAATTTTTGAATAAAACCTGTTTTCGCAAGCTCCATAAAATGTTCCCCGGTGCGTCCGAGACGATAACAGGCCGTACACCATGAAGGAACATAGTTCTGATCACCACTGATAAGGCTGCGGATAACTTCGTCAAGACTGCGACTGTCGCCAACGCAGAATTGCTGAACATCAGGGCGGTCATATTGAGGATCGCTGTAAGCTCCTGGGTAGGTCCTGGAACCGGCTGATATTTGTGAAACACCTACTTCGAGTAGTTCTTTGCGAAATTCGGCATTTTCACGGGTGGTCAGGATAAGCCCGGTATACGGAACAGCAAGGCGAAGTACGGCTACGATTTTTTTAAAATTATGGTTGGAAGACAGATAAGGAGGGTTATAAGCCAGATCTGAACCCTGAGCCGGTTCAAGTCTGGGGAATGAAATAGTGTGCGGTCCGACTCCGCAGTCTTTTTCAAGCTGTTTAGCGTGATAAAGAAGTCCCATGACTTCAAAGATAGGATCAAATAAGCCAAACAGTGCGCCCATTCCTACGTCATCTATGCCTGCTTCCTGCGCGCGATGCATGGCATAAAGTCTCCATAGATAATCTGTTTTTTTGCCGGCTATATGTACTTTTTTGTATGTTTCCTGATGGTATGATTCTTGGAAACATTGATAGGTACCAATGCCGACATCATGGAGCGCTTTAAACCCTTTAACATCCAGAGGAGCGCAGTTTATATTTACCCTGCGAATTTCTCCGCTTATATCTGATGTTACAGAATAAACATCGCGTACGGTTTGAGCTATCCATTCTGCATTATATTTTGGATGTTCTCCGTAAACTAGCAGAAGCCGTTTGTGCCCAATTTTTTCCAGAACTTCTACTTCTTTGTGAATTTCTTCAGGGCTTAGTGTTCTGCGTTCAAGGTCTGTATTTTTTGCATTGAATCCGCAATAAGCACACTGATTGACACATTCGTTAGAAATATACAGCGGGGCAAAAAGAACCAGACGGTTACCATAGATTCCTTTTTTGACTTCCATGGCTGTCTCAAAAATTTCATTATCCAGATCTTTATCTGTATTTTTAAGCAGCACTGCCGCTTCAAATGGCGTAAGGCCTTTTCTTTCTTTTGCTTTGGCAAGAATATCCCGAACCTGAGCAGGGGCGGGGTTGGTTGCTTTTTCCATTTCAGACCAAATAAGTTCTTCATCAATAAAAGATTTCAGATCGTTTCCTGAAGTATTATTATTTTTCATGACTCTGTCCTAATTTTAAACAAGTAGTGATTTAACTTTAACACCCTCAAGCATACCGAGCTTTCCCGTCAAAGAGCCAACTTCATCGGTGGTCGCTTCTATAATGATACCGATAACGTTTACATCTTTTTCACGGAAAGGAAGCCCCATACGGCCGACAATTATATTACCATGCTCACTGAGAGTCTGATTTACTTTCGGTGCAGCTTTAAATCTGTTTTTAACGGTTATTCCAATGATTCCTAGCCGTTTATTCATGCAGTTTCTCCGGTCTACCAATGACTCGCAGGTAGAGAAATATTTCAGATAGTAATCTGCAATGATTTATGAAGGCGGGTGTTCTGGGCGGTAAACCGGCTTGAAACCGGCAGAGTCCAGAAGACTCGACCCCGGGATCAGGAAAAACCCTTTCCGCAGGCAGACTCTTCGACTGAAAATTTATTAAATACAACTCAGTGCAGTGTTCATACAAACTATTACAAGCAAGCGCCGACCCTTGGAGCAGATTCTTCCTAGCCGCAGGCAAACGCTGTTTTTTTATAAATTAGAAATTAAACTTATACCCTTTTCCTTTGAGGGCGCTTAGTTTTGCACTGCGATCTATATAATGAGTATGAAGCAACTCATGCGATTTATGTCCACAAGGACCATCATGCAGAAATCCATTTTTTTTGTTATAGATTTTTGCAATCATAGGATTGTTCTGAGATTTTCTATATTTGTAGATTTTAGAGTTTGCATCTGCTGCGTAAACAGATTTTTGCCTTAAGCCTACAAAACTCATAACCGAGGCTATAGCTTCGGTCGCAATGTTCATGCTGAGCACTGCGTAACCGGTCATTACACCACAAGCTTTTAAAAAACTGCGTCTTTTCATTTTCATATCTCAGTTCTCCTTATGCCTTGATTTTGCGGACTCTGAACCGCTTATTAATCTGAGCAACAGTACTTCTGAACAATGAAGCCTGAATTTCTGGGTCAAGAGGTTGACCTCCTCCATTCACGCAGCCACCAGGGCAAGTCATGATTTCAATGAAGTGATAAGGAGATTTTCCGGCTCTTACTTCATCACACAACTTTGCAGCATTTTTCAGTCCGCTTGCTACTGCTACTTTAACAACTCCGAAGTTAGGAACTTTGATATCAGCCGTATTGATACCCTCGTGAGTCCGTACAACTTTAATTTCCGGGTTCTTCAGCTTTTCACCAGACAGTTCTTCGTAGGCCAGTCTAAGCGCGGCTTCCATAACTCCGCCGCTATTGCCGAAAATAGTAGCAGCACCTGTTGATTCTCCCAAAACTGGATCAGGATCTTCATCAGGCAGATTGTTGAAGTCGATACCGGCAGCTTTAATCATATATGCCAGTTCCCTGGTGTTGATTGTAGCATCAATATCACTGAAGCCGCTGTCAGTTAATTCAGGACGAATGCCTTCGTATTTTTTGGCAATACAAGGCATAATTGATACAGTATAAATCTTTTTAGGACTGGTGCCGGTTTCTTTAGCTCCGTATGTTTTGCATAGAGGCCCAAGCATACCGATTGGAGATTTACAGCTTGAAAGATTGGGCATCAGGTCTGGATAATAAGTTTCAGCAAACTTTATCCATCCCGGGCAGCAGGAAGTGAACTGCGGCAGAGGACGAGCATCTTTCTGTCCCTGTTCCTTCACTCGGTGGATAAGCTCAGTGCCTTCTTCCATGATGGTAAGGTCGGCAGCAAATTCAGTATCCCAAATGTAGTTGAAGCCGAGTTTTCTGAGAGCCGCGTGCATTTTTCCGCCGACATATGTGCCGGTAGCTGCTCCGAAACATTCCCCTAGGCCATAGCGTACAGAAGGGGCGGGCATTGAAACAACAACAGTATCGGGATCTTTGAGCTTTTCGAAAAGCTCATCAACAAAAGAAACGCCTTCACTAATTGCCCCATAAGGACAATTGGTCAAGCACTGTCCACAGTTCATGCAGGCAACAGGATCAACTATCCGATGAATTCCATCGTCGTTGATAGACTGAATTGCTCCTGTGGCACAGACTTCATCACAAGCGCCACAGCCTTGACATTTGTCCTCATCAACCATCACAAAAGTAATTCTGTCCGGGTCAGCTCCTTTCGGCGGAGCGTAATTCCGATACATGACACCTTCGATAAGCCTCATACTTCCCTCCACATCCGAGTGAATTGCAGATAGATCAGCCGGAGCCACAGCCGGTCCTGATTTGGGCGTACATCCTGACATAGGATATCCTCCTTAGTTAAACTAATGTACAGTTTGTCTGAACTACGGGATACATAGTGCAAAATAGTAACACAAATCAACAATTATTATAAAATAGTTGTATCAAAAAGTGTGTGCTAAAAAAGAACACGCTTTGTTTTGATAAGTGTAGGTTTAATTTTATTAGATTGTGTATAGGGGTATTCTTAAATAAAAGCAGTATATTATGTTGTTTTTGGTGAGGTTGCGAAAAAAAAGAGATCTTGGAAAAAGTTGTAGGCATTGATTGCTGAATAGATATAATGCTATATAAATTGGTATAGAATTATATTTTTACGAGGAGAAGGGGATGATCAACATATGGAAGCAGGAATATTTATTAGATCTAGATACTATCGATGAGCAGCACAAAATGTTTTTTGAAATGACAGGGCGGATTGTCCAGCTTGCAGAGACTGTGAGTGAGGCTCATTCAGTTGAAAAAATTATTCAGGCTATCGGAGTCCTGCGGACATACGCTTTTTTGCATTTTAAAACAGAAGAAGAATTACTGCTTAAGTATGTTTTTCCTGGGTATTTACAGCATATTTCTTTTCATAATTTATATCTTGAAAATATGATTAATTTTGAAAAAGAGTTCAAGGTTTTGTTTAAAAAGAAAAAAGACGGCGAAGATACAAACTTAGCTATGGCCGAATATTTAACTCACATGGCAGATTATGTAGCCAACTGGTGGGTAGAGCATATTGTGAAGCAAGATTCAGTTTATGCAAAATTTATTCTGGAGCAACGTAAAAAGAAGAGGGCGAGTGTTTAAGCTCTTCCCAGTGTCCATTCTCTTTCCGGTAATGGTAAGATTTTTTAAGTGGGCCTTACTGCAAAGGTTCTACAGCTTTTTAATCTTAGCAAGTTGGACAGTATTTTTGACATATATCCATCAGTTGAAGATGCTTTAAAGAATTAGTTCTTTTATGGAGTTTATTAAAAAAAGAAGCCCCAGAACAAAATATATGTTCTGGGCTTCTTTTTTAATCTAATATTCTTAATTTGTAGTATTTATTATCACTACCAAGGAATCAGGTGGGCATTCATAAGTCCTCCGATCACTAAGTAAACTCCAAGTGTCACTCCTCCTAATCCAACCAGATAAGAAAGGGTTGTAAGTATGGGATTTGAATCTTTTATGATAAGATCATCCAACTGCCCACTGGCTTCAAGATTTTCAAGCCATTCAGATCGTTCTATTTGAACTGTTTCATAGTCGGCATCTCCGCCCCACATTGCTTGATCCATGGGGAAACTGTGCTTACGCAGGACAACAACTCCAAAATGAATAAGGAATATGTAACCCATAGCCAGAATTGCTTCCAGTCTGTGCATCCAAAGTGCAATGTTGAGTTCTGAACCGTCTATATATCTGGCTGTTTCAATCGGATCGAACAATAAAAGACCAGTTCGTCCAAGTAGAACCATTCCCCAGAATACGGCCCAATAATCAAATTTTTCCCAGTATGCCCATCTACCGAATCTTGGTAACTTACCGCCCATCATCCAGCGCAGATGTCCAAAGAACTCCTTGAAGTCCCGCAGATGCGGAATAAGGGAATCCTGTCTTTCTACTTTTCCGGCAAGTACCAGAAACAGCGCATAGATTACGTGACAGATAAACAGCAGCAGCATTGCAACGCCGACTACCTTGTGTATCTCCAGACAATTTACGTAGCCGCCGAAGGGTGCTCCGAGAGCTTTCCCGAACAAAGTAGTGGAGTACATTCTGGCCATGCCGGTTACAGCCTGAGTCATGAATGTCACTATAAGAAGCAAGTGGAAGGTTTTCTGAATCGGAGTGAATCGTCTAATCCTCATCATCCACCTCCTTTTTAGGCTTCTTGGTGAACATATCTCGTATCACCCATATTCCGGTGTGTGACAGGAAGAATCCTAGAGTGATCAGCACCAATAACAACATTGCCCATGACGAGTAGTAAAACTTCGGAAAGTCCGAAAGAGTCGCCTTGGCAAAGGGGTTAGGCTCATGCACCAGATATCTGGCGAATGATGCACCGGCACCGATATGACACTTGGCACACACATAGGCATGTCTGCGGATCGGGTTCAGTTGCGAATAATAATAATTTATTCCTGAAATAGGTTCCCCTCCATGACATTGTCTGCAGGTGATATCCGCTTTGGTCACATGGCGATTATTTTTGGATTCCTCTACGTGACAATCGGCACAGCGTTTGTATCTGTAGTCTGGTATTCCGGCATGTGCATCAATTTTAAAACTGACGTTTCCCGGTCGATTGATATCCACGTTTCCTTGGGAATATCCAATGATATCCTCAGGTATTTTGTTCCATTGAATGAATGGAGAACCTCGGCCCGGCCTGACTTCATATTCATCATTGTAATAGCCCGTGCTGGATTCTCTGTCTTGGTAACGGTATGAACCTGACGTGACTTCCTCCTGCGCCCATGAAGGCGCAGCGAGGAGAAGTCCCGTAAGGAGCAGGGCGTATAATATCAGTTTACGTTGCATGACCACCCCCTATTTGTAGGCGTTCATGGGCTCCACGACTTTGCCTTGAGGCTTAGGCACTGAAGACAGAATCTTGAAACGTTTTTGCAACTCGGCAAGATTTTCATCTTTGTGGCGATGGCAATTCTGACATGAGTTAGGAATTGCCGGATTTTCAAGAGTACCGGAAGGTAGCAGTGTCTTGAAAACATGACTGTGAATGTCTCTTGATTCCGCACTCTTGGCAATTCTCGGCATATGGCAGCCGATGCAGTTTGCGAATGAGTGAATTGAATGTGCCATGTTCTGGTTTGCCTGTTTATGACAGGTTAGACAGGATGAAGAACCCTGACCCTTGGTCTGGAAACGGGTCGTAGGCATTCCTAGTTGATGAACAAAATGACATGAGGTGCAGGTTACGCCTTCTCTGCGATGTTCAGATTTAAGCCAGTCAATGTATTGCTGGTGATGTCCTTTAGAGAATTCATTAGGATACATATGTTTTTTGTCACCTGCGGCGAAGGATGTTGAGGTGTAATATGTTTCGAGTGCCTTGCCGGGGGTGTAACCTACGGGCCAGCCGGCTCCCTTCGCCATCGTGGATGATCCTCTGTTATGACAGCTTCCGCAAATTTGTACGGCTACTCCGCGAGGCAGTTTTGCAGGGTTCACGATGGTTTCGCGCTTTTCAAATACTGCGGTTTTTGGCAAAGCCACATGCCATGAACCGGCTCCATGACAGGATTCACAGCCAACGCCCGGTTCTGTGAAGGTGCTTTTGGACATATCGTCCATATCCAGCTTTGTTCCGGTTGTGTGGCATCCACCGCATTTGAGCAACCATGGGCGCTTGTCCCAATCTGCTTCATGGTAGTTTACCCATCGACCGGTTTCGGTATTAAACTGGATGGGTGAAATATATAAAATTCCGTCTTTCTTAACAATATAACGTTGTTTCCACTCGTTACCGAGTGTGTATAAGATATCGTTTTTTGTAGGGAAATAAATCTGATCTACAGGAGCTTTTAATTTACCCGCATCAGCGAGTTTCTGAAAATCGGCCTTAATGCCTTTATCATTAATATCAACGATAAAGGCATCTACATTGCTCTTAGCATTTTGAGCCATGCGGCTGTGGTTAGTTGCTTTCCATGAGTCATAATGCTCAAGATGACAGGTTTTACAGGTTTCTGATCCAACGAAGGTTTTGGGTTCTGATGTTATTTTGGCTACATCCACCACGGGCTCATTGGTTGTACATCCCCCAAAGGTCATTAATGTCACAACTACAATTAACAGTTTATAGAGTCTCTTCATTTGCCCTGCTCCTGTTACGGTTCATAATAATAGCACCTTATAAGCTCTATACCATACCTTTTGTGGTTTTGGTTTTTTTTTGATTTAAAATATGAGCGCGCGAGGTGGGGCAATTTTTCATGAAAAGGTCTGTTAACTCGGGGATATTTGACAGAAGTAGACAGCTTGTTGTTGTAAATAGTATTATTTGGTATTGTTCGAAGTGGTATGAATTCTGTTTTAAATCCACTTGACTCTCTGAAATGGATTGGTAAATAACAGGGCAGTACTCAATTTGTTAATATGAAATAGTCTTTTAATGATATGGAGGATATATCTTATGCCGTCTTTTGATGTTGTCAGTGAAGTTGATTTGCAGGAAGTGGATAATGCCGTAAATAATGTGATTAAAGAAATTGATACTAGGTATGATTTTCGCGGGGTTTCAACAGAACTTTCTTTTAATAAAAAAGATAAAGTTATCAATCTGCTAACCGGCGATGATATGAAAGTTAAAGCTGTCAGAGACATGCTGATTACTCATTTCACAAGACGTAAAGTCGATTCCAGAGTAATTGAGTACGGTGAAGTTGAGCCTACTTCGAAAGGGCAGCTCAAACAGGCAATTAAGCTCAAAGAAGGAATTGATAAAGATACTGCTAAAAAGATCGTAAAGATGATTAAAGCCAGTAAGATAAAAGTTCAGGCAGCCATTCAGGATGAACAGGTCCGGGTAACCGGAAAGAAGTTAGATGATCTTCAGGCTGTTATGAGTCTTGTTAGAGAATGTGATCTGGATATGCCTTTTCAGTTTGTAAATATGAAAAGCTAGTTTTTTTAAGATAATAAATTAATAAATCGCCTGAGAGATGCTTTTATGAGCATTTTCAGGCGGTTTTTTGTTTGTTCTTATTTTTTGTTTTGCTCTGCATTGTGCATTTCATAGCTGGTGACGGTTTCCATTATTTCCCGGCAGGTTTGTTCGCCTTGCCGTCTGACTATTTCCGGAGATGCGTTGATGTTAATGAGTCTGTCCAGTTCAACTTTTTCAGGATAATCGTCTAAACATTCTTCGGCAACAGTCACTTTATCCGGTGTAAATTCCGTGGTATCCTGTGTTCTACAGCCTATTGATCTACTTAGGTGGTTAAGTGCAGCTATAACCAGTTCTCTTTCGCCGGCTTCATCAAGCAATGTAAAAAGCAAGTGCAACCGATCAACTGGATTTCGTTGATGATCTTCATTAATTGGAGTTGAGCAATAGCGATTTATCTGGGTTTGTCCTCTGGAAAATATTTTTTGCAGACGGGTTGCCCCTAAAGATTCTCTTGCACATTGCATAATTTCCCATGTTTCAGTCGCTGTGTTTTGTTTTTTATTTTTCATAAATGGCAGCCTTTTGAAATATTTTTATAATGCGTGGGATGAATTGTAATTTGTTTACCCTCGCTTTTTTACATCTGATCGATCATTATTCAAAATATAAAATGTTTCGGAGAGCTTTAATAACCATAAAAATTTGTGATTTTCAATCAGAACATTCATGCTTGAGTGGTTTAAGTGGTTATAACAGCTATTAATTTCAAATATTTTTATGTATGGAGATGTGTTTCTGAGTAAATTTGAAATATAAAAGGCAACTTATTATTTTTTTTTGTTATAATGAACATGCCTTTTTATATGATTTGGTTGCTTAGACTGTGCCGTTTAATGTAAGATTGGGCCTTGATCGGTTTGTTTGATGAGAATGTGATCCGGTTGTAAAATACGTTATTTGGTTGGAGCTGATGATATTGGTTGATGTGCTAGTCAGAACGTTCTGTAGAAAAATAAAAATAGGAGAAAAAAATGAGGAAAACAATTCTGCTTCTTATAGCGATGATCAGTTTTTTTGTTGTGCCGTCACTGGCGTTGGCAACAGACTTGCCGAGAGTCATGATTGTTGGTGAGGATATTGATAATGATACTATTCCTCGTGATTCCCGGGTTTTCAAACGGGTTTTGAATTCTATTTCTAATGAATTGGTAAATCGCGGTTTTGATGTCCGTGATGAAACGGCTTTGACTCATCAGACTCATGTGCAGGGACGTATCAGACGTAATGATGCTGAACTGATTCAGATAGCGAAGGATGCAGGAATTGATGTCCTTGTAATTTTCAGTATTTATCCCAATGTAAAATCGAATGCTAACAGTGTCAGGGTTACAGCCCGCGTTGAAGGGCGCTTACTTTCCGTTTGGGACGGCGCAAGAATGGGTAACTTTGAATCCGAGCCGCAACAGTACCAACTGGTACCTAGACCTTACAGCAGAAATGATGTGCTTGAAGCTGTCGGTAAACTTTCGAAAATTATCGGTGCTGATGTGGGCGCAGTCCTTGGTGACAGACTTGAGCAGTATCATCCGGAAGGTGGTTCTTCAGACGGCGGATCAGCTGGCGGTGTAAGTTCTGCAGGACGTCTTATGGAGTGGACTCTTATTTTTGACGGTTTCACTGATACCGATATGCTTGATGTCGAAGATTATATTACCATCTACACAGGGTATGACAGTCACAGGCCTAAGAGTAATGCTCTGAATACTTCATCTCACCATGAATATTGGTATAAATCTTCAATTGATTCCGCACATTTGAAGCGCAATATGGTTCGTATGCTTAAGAAGATGAACATGAAAGGCCGCGTATATATCTCAGGAAATGAACTGAAGATTGTTAAGCAGCACAGCGTCAGGCAGCGCACAAAGAAGAGTAACGACGGCTGGTAATCCGGCTGTAAAGTATTAAAGAGGTCTGTTTATGTCCTTCTTGAAGTTATGCTCACAAATGATAGCGCTGACCCTTGTGGTTTTGCTTACGGCCTCTGTTGCTATGGCAGTGCAGGCAACCGGAGAAGGTATTGATCGCCATCAGGCGCTCAACTCCGCGCTTCGGACCGCTGTTGAGATGGAGATCGGAACAGCCATTGCGTCGGATACTCTCGTTGAGTCCGGTGTCCTTGTCCGTGACGAGATAGTCAGTCATTCCAGAGGTTATGTGACTTCGTTTGCAGTTATCAGCGAAGGCGCCACCGCACAAGATGGTTACACTATTACTATTGATGCAGATGTTAACCGGGAATTACTTTTTGATGATTACCGAACTATCAGTATTCTCCAAAAAATGTCCGGTCATCCCCGGCTGCTTATATTCGGATCGGGTAGCGGGTTTAATTCCGTTCCTGCTGAATCGATGAAAAAACTGATTCATTCAGTTGCACAGGTTTTCGGCCAGAAGTTTCAGTTTGAGGTAATCGACTGGCCTGTTGCCCGTGCAAAGTTCAGCAGTATTGAGGGGTCCATGAGTGTTAAAAAGGCTCTCAAGTATAATAATCTGCTTAAGGCAGACTATGTTGTTACTGTTGACCTTGATTTGCCTCCGAATAAAAAACCAACCATGCTGATGTCATGTGTTCGTATATCAGATCAACTTAAGATCGGTGAAGTCCGCAAAACTATCGCGACAGAAGTTGATTTGTCCGGCAAACCTGCTGTGCGTTACGAAAATGCCGTGGATGCTGCGCGTCCGGAAGTCTACTGGGCATCAGTTTCCATTGCTAAAAAAATGCTTGAGTATATGGAAACCGAACTGGATCGCGGTGAAGGTTTTCGTTACGCAGTGACTTTTATCGGGTTTCCGGATGTTTCTGTTATAGGAACAGCCGTGGAAGATATGCCCGGTTTTGTCCGTAAGCATGTGAAGCGCCAGAGTACTAAAAACATGGAAATGGTTTACTGGTCGACACTTCCCTCTGACACCTTGATGAACAGGTTGGAGAGAACGTTGAGAGACATCGGTGTCGAAAAGTTTAAAAGTAAAAGAGATGGAAGAAATCTTAAATTCCTTTGGGTGAATCCTGAAGGATTTTAATCGTAATTCTTTCCTCGTTTGTTTAAGTGTTTGTAAACCATGATTGTTGCTGAATTAGTCAGCCAGCAAGGAGGAACACCAAGATGAGAAAATATGCGATATTTTTGGCGAGCCTGCTTTTAATTCTCTCCCTTGCGGGATGTGGAAAAAAAGTAACTCCGCAGCATATAGAAGACAATCCGGCCCATCATTATTTAATGGGCATGGAACTTATTGATCAGGGACAGCCGGATAAAGCTTTTGCCCGTTTTGAAAGGGCCGTGGTTCTGGATGAAGAATATGCACCTGCTATTGCCGGTAAAGCGCTTGTTTATGCTATACGTGCCGAGGCTGAAAGTGACGACGGATATAAATCTGCTGATTCAGAAAGGGCTATCGATCAATTAGATAAAGCTGTTTCGGAAGCAGGAGATAAGGATACTAAATTCAGAGTCTATGTAACAGGGATCAGAGTTTACACTCATCTTGCAAGCAGAGGCTGGCTGAGCAGAGCGGAAGATCTTCATCATGACGCTAAAGCTATGGCGGAAGATGTTCAGGAAGATAATCTCATTTATTATAGAAACACCGAAGCTGTTGATTATTTTATGGGTGTAGCCTTCTTTAAAGGCGGAGAATTCCGTAAGTCCGAAGATGCTCTCGGAGTTGTTCTGGCTGCGGCTCCCGGTAAGTGGCATGAAAAAGCCCGTGAACTTTCACGTCGCGTACAGAAAATTGTGCTTGCTATGCGCAATTACACGTTGACCGATGTGGCAAAGAAGATAGCCGTAAAGGAAACTGTGGACAGGGCTGATGTCGCCGCTCTTTTAGTGGATGAACTTCATCTGGACAGACTTTTCGCAGGGCGTATTCCTGTACAGCAGGCTAACGGAATGAAGGCTGAATTTGTGCCTGCTGACGTTGTGAATCACATGTTTGAACCTGAAATTATGACTGTTCTCAAGTGGAAGGTCAGAGGGCTTGAACCTGCGTATGACCAGAAAAGTCAGGCATTTTTATTCTATCCGAACAAGGCTATGACTCGTAAGGAGTTGGCATTTGTATTGGAAGATGTTTTGATCAAATTGACTGGTGATGAATCCATGTCTTCGCAGCATTTAGGGCAGAGCAAGTCTCTTTATCCTGATGTTTCTCCCACTGGTGCTTGGTACAATGCGATCGTCACCGTGGTTAACAGAAATTTGATGGAGACTGAGCTTTCCGGTGAATTCCGTCCGGATGCCAATATGGATGGGGCAGATCTCATTCTCTCCCTGATGCGTCTTCGCAACGTTATGAATATTTATTAGAGTGGAGGACATTATGAAAAAAACAGTACTTGCCTTAATAGCGATCTGCATGGTCGCAAGCTCCGCTTTTGCACAAGATAAAATTGTGGAAGTAGTGAATCCTGATCATATTTTTGAGAAAGGTTATATTCAGGTTATCGGTGAGTCCGAAGCCGGACAGAGCCGCTATAGAGCTAAACGCGCCGCTGAAGTTGTAGCCCAGAAAAGGTTGCTTGAAATTTTTCAGGGGCTGACACTCAGCGGTAAAACGACTGTTCGCGACGGAATGCTTTCCAGCGAAACCATCAAAACAAAAGTTCAGGGAACTCTTCGCGGCGCAACTCCTTGCGGCGAAGCTTTTGACCGTACCGAAGGCTATGCCCGTGTTTGTCTTAGATTGAATCTGCACGGAAATGATTCCGTTTACAGTTCTTTCCAAGATATTATTCTTAAAAGTCCGAAAGAGTTGAACCTTCGCGAAATGCCGACGTTTGCTCCGACTAAGATTCCTGCGGTTCTTCCGGTTCCGACTCCTGCTCCGGCTGAAAAGGTTGACGTTCCTGCTATGCAGACCACTCCTCCTGTTGCCGCAGAGATTCAGACTGCTATTGTCGTACCTGTTGACGGAATAATTGTGGATGTCCGCAACTTCGATTTCAAACCAGCTTTGGTTAACCGCATTCTTACTGAAAAAAATGAAGTGCTTTTCGATCCTTCCAAGGTTTTGAATCAGGTGCTTATCGAAAGAGGATGCGGCGGATACACTACTGATTTGCAGAAAGCCAAGGCTTTGCTTGAATCATGGGGAAGTAAGTCTCCGCTGATTCTTAATGGCAAAACTGTTCAAAACGTTACTGACGCAGTTGTCAGTTCTGATGATGCCACAGCTGTTTTCGCTTATGATCAGAAGTACAATATACTAGCACAGGCTCGCGTGGTTTTTGTTCTTAAATAGAATCTGCGAACCTTATTGAAGGCGGTGATGCCGTGTTACGGAAAAAAGGATTACTTATTGCCGGATTGGTTGCGGCTATTATCTTAGCTGGCTCCATCGTGCTTGTTAGAGTCTATTTCGTTGACGCTGCGCAGAATTTGCTTTCAGAAATGACCGAAATGGGGGTTGTAATGGAGGATATCGAAATCCATTACAGCCCTTTGCCTTATCTTCTGGTTCATAATCTGGAAATTAACAGCGGTACTGATTCAGTCCGTATTCCCATGCTTGAGATTTATCCGGATATTCCGAGTTTGTTAGTTGGTAATATCAAGCTTCGTCATGTTATTTTGCAGGACCCAGACATTCAGACGGCGGCTCATCGCAGTGGTTCTGATTCTACCGGATTTGAAATGCCGGAAATTTTTCCAGCCCGGTTGGATGTTGTTTCCGGTAAGTTGCTTTTGACTAATGGATATCAAGGTACCCCTCTTACTGTTTCTGCCAGCATGGAGAAGGAAACCGGCGGTTTCTCTTTTAATGTAAGAAGCGCTTCTATCTCTGAACTTGGGTTTAAGTTTTCCGGCAAGATGGATATGCAGTCCGCATCGCCTTTGAAGCTTGGTTTACAGGCAACAGAATGTTCAATTGATCCTGCGGCTTTTTTAGGATTCCTCACAGGATTCGGATATCTTGGTAACAGTACCATTCCTGAGCTTGCCGATGCTGGAAAGTTTGAAACACGTAATCTTGATTTCAACGTGGACAGTGCAATGGGCACCATGTCGTTTCAGGCTGGCGAACTGGTGCTTGATCAGAGCAACGGGAAAAATCTTTCAGTAAATATCGGACAGGGTGGTTCATATCAAATTTCAATTGAAGAAATTCATATTGATGCCGGAGAATTATATTCTATGGCTCAAAAAAGTGAACGGGGACGTAATGCAACTCAGGCTCTGTGTGATTCTGCAAAGCTCAAATCAATAAAGCCTAAAGGGCAATTGATTTTAAAATCCGTTTCACTTTCGTCTCCGGCTTCATCTGTAAATACTTCCCGTTCAGCAGGTCTTTCCGGTAAAATGACTGTTTCTGCTAAAGATTTGGCGTTAATTCTGGAATCCAGTGAAGGAAAGAAGCAGGAACTTAATATTTCCGACATTGATGCTGATATCGAGATAAAGGACGGAAAGCCTGTTGTTTCTGTGCGGACATTTAATGTGGCCTCAGTTGCTGGTGGTGATTGTAATCTGCAAGCTTCATTTTCTTTTCCGTTCGAAATGAGGCAAGTCCGGTTTAAAGCCGAGGCCCGTGATTTCTCTCTTTTTGACTACATGATTACAGGCGATGCTGAAAAAAAAAGTCCTTTAAAAACGCTGTTTGACACTCAGCTGGTAAATAAAGGAACAAAAATTTCAGCTTCCGGATATTTCAATTCTCCTTACGATAAACGAGCCGGTCTTGAGGCTGTTTTATATTCTTTAAGCATTCGCAGTCCTGAACAGAGCGACACTGATTCTGTCGATAAAAACTTTGATTTCAGCGTTCTGTTGGGTGGCACGCTGAACGGAAAAGCATCAATCCGCAGATTCTATTATAATGACTGGCCCTTTAGTGATGTTGCTGTTTATTTGCAAAGCGGAGCAACGAGAGCTGTTTTAAAAGCGAGTGGTAAACTTTTCCATCTAAATTTAAATGCCGATGCGGTCTTTTCAAAGGAAGAGTTGGCAGCGCAATGCAGTGTTAAGGGTAGAGGCGACAGTCTTCCGAGTCTCATAGCCTGCTTTGCCGAGGACCTTTCTGTCTCGCTTCGCGGAAAAGTGTATCTTAACGCAAATATTTTTGTGCAGGGAAAGAAGTCAAAAGAATTAGCCGAATCCGCGCAGGGAGGCGGAACTATTCTGGTTGATAGTCTCCAAATTTTAAATTTAGCAAATATTGATCCGCGATTAGGTTTTTTTATTGATATACTTGATGCTGTTTCTAAAAAATCGGAAACGGGTGAAGGGTTGAATTTCAGCTCCGCACGTGTTCGCGCTGCAATTTCAGGAAAGAAAGTAATTATTGATTCCTTTTCACTTGAGGGCAATCTGTTGCAGGCCTGGGGTGAAGGAACTTATTTTTTGAATGATAACCGTTTGAAGTTAGACGGAAAAGTTCGTTCACTGCTTGGAACCATTAATACTGTTAATATCGACAGAAGGCTTAAGTCATAGAAGATATGAGTATGAAAAAGATTATTTTTATTTTGGTTCCGGTTTTGGTTGTAATGATGATGGCCGGATGTATTCCAACAAAAACTAAACATCAGTCCGTTCAATACACTGAAGAGGACGCAATTCCGTATAGAATTGCAATTCTGCCTGCCCAGTATATGACGCATTCTGAAAATTCTACAGTCCACAAATCTATATTGATTGTAGATGATGATAGAACCTTTGTGGCTGATATTGCTAGAAGTGCAATTTATAATCAGTTGGCAGGTAAGGGGTATTTACCTTTACAGAAAAGCGTTGTTGATAACGGTCTTTCCGGTCTCGGCAAAGACAGCGACTGGAAAACCATGAGCAGTGAGGAGCTGTGCAAAATTCTGAACGCTGACGGCATTGTAAGAATAAATATTTCAAGTGCGGATATGATTACAGCCGTGGCTTTTGATCTTTTTCAGTTGGACGCAGAGGTTGAAATAGTTAATTCGGCTGACAAACTTGTCGGTAAGTGGAGCGAGAGTGCTTCCAAGCGCAGAGTATCTGTTCCAACGGGACTTTTTTCGCTTGCCGGAACGATTTTGGAAGAGGTTTTCTCTGATCCTGCCAGAAGGCAGATGCGCATGGTTATTTATGACTGGGCTTGGAATTTGGCTCAGATGCTTCCTGATTGCCCTAAGGGGCCGAAACTTCCACAAGTTGTTTCTGTTGATACTAATGTAGATAATAAACTTTTCGGCGTCGGCAAAAGAATTGCCGTGCGGGTTGATGCTGAGCCGGGCTTAAAGTGTTCTTTTGATATCGGTGAATTTAAGAAAAATATTCCGTTGTCTCAGACATCCGAAGGCATTTATGAAGGTTTTTATGTGGTTCATGAAGGCGATAAAGGGGTAGATGAGACTCTTTTGATCAGGATGCGGAAATCGAATGGTATAGAAAGGTTGTGGGTTGAAGCGGGGTCGCTTGTTACTGTTGATGGACAGCTGCCTCCTGTTCCTGAATTTGTTACAGGACGTGCCGGTAAAGAGGGTGTTGAACTAACTTGGGAAGTTCCGACGGCCTTAGATCTTGAAGATTTCGTGATTGAAAAGGGAATTGATCCGGTTGGCTTATTTGAAGTGGTCGGCAGAACACAGGGTGTTTCTTTTCTCGATAGTGAAGTTTTGCAAGGGGGGACCGTTTATTACCGAGTTCGTACTATGGACCGGGCCGGTAATCTGTCCGCGTCTGACGGTTTATTAAAAGTAGTCGTTCCGCAATTTGATGAGCGCGAACTTTTCGGGGAACTGAGAGGTGTTTTAGTTAAAGGTAATTATTTAATAAAATTTCCTGTTTCTGTGCCGCAGGGTGCAAGTTTTACCATACTTCCCGGTACAAAAATTAAATTTAGTGATGGATCACGGATGGATGTTGCGGGTGAGCTTAAGTCGCTCGGTGAAATTCGTTCTCCTGTAAAATTTGAATCAGCAAACACAGAAGGCATAAAAGTGCTTTCAGGCGGTAGTGCCGTCCTTTCGCTTTGTGATTTTTCCGGTTTTTCGCGGGCCGTTACAAACGGTGGAGGATATTCCGAAATCAGATCTTCAAGTTTTAGCGGTGGCGGCGGCAGTGAGTTCGCGGTGAAAGTTTCAAAGATGGGAAGATATGATTTTACGGGATTGCGTGTTTCCGGTGTGAAAATCGGGATTATATTAAGTTCCGGCAACGGTTCGGTTGTCCGCTCAAGCATTAGTAATTGTACCACAGGGCTTGAATTTAACGGTGGCAACAGTAATATTCGGGAAAATAATATTTTTGATAATGATATCAATATACTTTCGCGTTCGAAGCTTGTGGTCGAAGAGAATTATTTCGGAACGGCTTCATCTGATAAAATGAAAGTGAAAGGAGATGTGCTTGTTAAGTCCATACTTGATGCACCATATCCTCACGGGCGCAAAATTGTATTGATTGACGATAAAACCATCACTCCGAAGTTGCTGGAAGAAAGATTCAGCAAGCTCAAAGCAGAGGGCGTGCTCTCTTTTCATAATCAGCAATACGGTGATGCTTATCAGAAGCTCGAACAGGCTTTAAAACTCAAAGATGATCGAGATATTTTTCTCTATCTTTCTTATACATTGCTGGCCCTTGGTGATGATGTCCGGCTGACAGAAGTTCTGAGCGAAGGACTTTCAAAGTTCCCGTATGATGTGCGATTGCATCAGCTTTATGTGCGGAGATTACTTAATAAAGGCGAAATTGGGCAGGCCAGACAAGTTCTTGAAAGAGCTTTGACTCTCAGCCCGACAGACAGCAGCCTGCTTTATATGAAAGATTATCTGGATCATATTGGTGGCAAGAAAGGGGCTGAAAAATCTGATGAAAAATGATGCAAACAGACGCAAGCCGCTTTTTAATCTGTATTAGAAGAAGAGATATTATTATGAAAAAGTATAATTCAGTTTTATTTATATCTTTGCTTGCAGCAATTCTTTTTTGCGGTCCGGCAATGTCGGAATCAGCATCTGCCGCGTCGCGTATTCCGATGACGGTTCAGCAATATTCGGCCTCGGATTTGGAAGATCAGGTTCAGGCGCAGTGGCATATTAATTATGCCAGCTATCTTATTGATATAGGTAAATATTTTGAAGCTATTGAGCAGTATGACACGGCTATTGATTATTCTCCGTTAGCTAAAACCCGCGCGCATGCCATGTTCGGCAAAGCAATGGTGCTTTCCACTTTTCTAGATGCTCCTGAAAAAGCGGCTGAAATATATAAAGAGGTTGGTAAAAAGTATCCGGAGCAAGCCGAAACCTCTCTTTATCGGCTCGGTTTTCTTTATTATCAGATGAGTAAATACGAGCAGTCTCGCTCTGTATTCAAAGAGTACATAAAAAAATTCCCGGTGGGACGATTCAGGTATCAGGCGGAAGCTATAATTTCTACAATGAAGGAACCTGTTAAGCCTGAGCCTGAAGTGAAACCCACTCCGGTCGGCGAAGAACCTGGTCTCAGAGTTTGTCTCAGCCGCAGGGTTAATTCGATGACTGTATCGGTCGGGACAAAAAACGATGAGATTTGCGCTGGGGAGCTGGGGTGCGGTACTGAATATAAGGTTGCAATATCCGGTAATAAACTGGCTTTAAACGGTAGAAAAGTTACTGCTACACGAATCAAGTTTACTTCAAAAGTGCCGCTTAAGGTTGCTTATGGTAAAGAATCAAAAAAAGTTCGCGGAGTGGTCGATGTGAGTATACGACGTGGAAAATTGCTGATTTTAAATATTGTTTCGATTGAAGAATATTTGAAGTCTGTGGTCCCTGCTGAATCTTATGCCTCTTGGCCGGAAGAGACTCTCAAAGCTCAAGCCGTAGCGGCAAGAACTTATGCTTATTACCAGAAGCTTCATCGTACCCATCTTTTTTATGATGTTTATGCAGATACTTATGATCAGATGTATGCCGGTGTGGATCGTGAAGATAAGCGGACAAATAAGGCTGTTAAGGACACTCGCGGTCAGGTCGTTCTATATAAAAAGAAGCCTATCCTTTCACAGTATACTGCTAACAGTGGCGGTTTCACCGCGGATTCTAAGGCTATTTTCGGTGCCGGTAAAAAATATCTTATTGCCCAGAAAGATCCGGCAAGTCTTAAAGGAAAGATGGCTTCGTGGAATCGTAAGTTCAGATCCGGCGATATTGAAGCTAAGCTTAAAAAGATAGGTATTTCTGTTCCGGGGATACAGTCTATTGAAGCTCTGGAAAAAGGGCCGTCAGGAAGAATTATTAAAGTCAGGATTAAGTATAAAGGTGGTCAGAAAGATGTTCGCACACGCACGACCTTGGGAAGTTCCAGAGTTTTGTCATTGCCGGACATTCTTTTAAAGATCGAAAAGAAAAAAGATTACTATGTCTTTACAGGTCATGGATGGGGACACGGTGTAGGGTATTCCCAGTGGGGAGCCGCCGAAATGGGTAAGAAAAATAAGTATAGTACTATTCTGGATTTTTATTATCCCGACACAGATCTTAAGCAGTTATGGTAAGTGTCTTGATATTTTAGCTATTGAAAGGGTGCAAAGGTTATAAATGAATAAAGTTGAAAGAATTGTGTGGATTATCTGTTTTGTTGTTACGCTGACGATTCTTGTAGGCATTATTGAAGGCCGTGCCGCTGTGCAGGATGTGAATGCAGATGTTGTTACGGAGTTATCCTGCGGAAGGGCCGCTCAGGAATATATGGATTGTGAGGAGTATGAACTCGCGATATCAAATCTGGAGGCTTGTCTGCGGGTATATCCGCGTTCAGATTGGCTCTTCAGTCTGCTCGGCAGGGCGTATTATAAAATGGGAGATCTTGAGGCCGCGGAAACTCAGTTCAGACACGCCCTTGAAATTAATACCAATAATCTGGTCGCAAAACGGCTTATTCTGGAGATGCGTAAAACTCAGGATCTGCTTAAAGATAGAGAACTTTCCGAATGGGTGGGCATTGCCAAAGAAAGGGCCGCGGATCTCATCACGCTTGTTGTAGGTGTCTGGCTGGGTATGTTACTTTCGGGGATTTCCGGCAGAGTTTATTCTCATTTTATGCGCACAAGTTTTCGAAAGGCTCTGAGTAAAAAAGATTATGACTACGCCACGGATATTTTGGAAGATCTTATTGTAAATAGAAAAAAGGCTGAATTAAGAAAACGGTTGCGTGAGCTTTTACAGGAATACAGTCTGGATGAAGCCAAAGAATTGATTATCGAATATGTTGATGATCGGGAAATTGAGGATAAATTAGTGCATTTTCTCGTTCAGATTCATAAGAAATCAAAGATCAGTTAGCGTTATTTCAGGTCGTCACGATTAGAGCTTTATCCTAGTCCTGCGCTGAATATCACAGCCTCTTTTATTGCTTGCTGCGAATTTTGTGCAACAGGATTGCTTATCGCTATATGGGCTACTATATGTCCGATTGTCGCCAGTTTTTTTTGTATCTCCGGTTCGGTTGCGGCTTTATGCACCGCTTCTATTAAATCACCCTGATTGGTTATTTCGAAACCAAGAGGAGCGAGAATGTTTTTAATAAATTCGATTCTGGCTATGCGTTCATCCGGGGTTCCTTCGCCGCCTTTAAATCTAAAGTGAATATGATTCTTTTCGATTTCCGGATCACATACAGCATCTATTTCTGATAAATCTTTTTCTGATTTAAGTTTAATATTTAGATATGTTTTTGAGAGAATAGCATATCCGTCAACGGAGTTTTCCGCAGACCAGCCCGGTCTTTTAGAGCCTAGTCCGAACCAGAGTGCCCACATTGGAGATGATTTTATGTCATCGGGGGTTATTTCCATTTTTCCCGCAGCGGTGGTGAAAAGTCCGTCTTCGAGGTTCAGCACTGTCAGTGATATAGGCTGGCGCGCTGTGAGATGTTTTGCCCCGTCTAATCCAAGTCCTTCTTTACTAACCAGAGAAAACATTTCCGAAACGGCTTTTTCGTTGGCAAAGCGAACAAGATCATACATTGATTTACTTTTTTCAGGCAAAAACATTTCTGTGTTTTTGGCAGAAATATTCAAGTTTGCAATATATTGTAAAGTCCGCTTCATGCGGTCAACAGCCCTTGTTCCTTTGTTTGGATAAGGTTCCGTTGATGTTATTAAGACTTGGTTGCGAAGGTCTGTAATCCACTCACATTTTTGAGGTTCACCGAGCACTTCTTCTATTTGATATCCACTTGCAGCAATTGTTTTGGCAGAGTGGAGAGATAGAGATTGTTGTTCGGGATGTGAAAGCATGCGCTGTTTTTCTCGTCTCGAAAAGATAAACGGGGCGGAGTCTTTTTTACTTAAAATTATGGAGCATCCTAATTCTTGATCTGCCGGAGGAAGCGAGATTTCTGCGTTGTGCATCGTTTCGATTAAACCGGAATCCTGTGTGTTGATCTCTGGCTGAATAATTACCGCTACAGGAGTTTCTCTATTTGAATAGCCAAGCTTAATGCGTGCGTTTATGGATTCTGGTGAGAATTTACAGAGCACGGCTTTTTTCCAAGCGCTGACTATATCCTGCGGTTTTATATTTTGAACTTTGATACTGTTTTCAGGAAGTACGCAGGTTTTATCTTCGGGGGTAACACTGGCTGATAGAGTAAGTAAGTTGCCGCCTTTTGACGTTTCAAGCGCAGCAATTTCAAGTTCATTGGTTATTACGTCTGGCATTTGACCTTTCATAAAAAGTGAGATCAGAGCCTCGGATGTGCTTTGTAATTGATCAGTTTCTGTGGTGGTTACCGACTCTAAAATATGGTCAATATGTATTCTTAAGTCATTGGCTTCAATGAAGTAATTGTAAACACCCGAGCCTATAACTATTCCATCCAGAACCGGAATATCTGTCTCTGTTATTATGCGGGCAAGGTTTACGGCGTTTGCTCCAGCATGTGTGGCATGGGTTGTTGATTCTGAGAGGGGGATGGTAAACGGAACTGGAATTTCAGGGTCGGGCACGGTTACCGCCATGCGCACATAAAAATTTATTTTGTTATAATAATCCATCAGATCCATAAAGCGTACTGGATTCATTGACTGTAATTGTTCAAGCATTAACTGAACTTTATTTCCAAGATCAATGGAAAGTTTTTCTATATTTGCCCAGTCTACTTCGCTCAGTCCGAATCCTATGTCTTCAATACGCGAGATTATGAAAAGACATTCTTCTTCAAGATCCATCAACATTTTAAAAGAATTATATCTTCGCCTGAGCAGTCTGCCCGGAGGGAAGGTTTCGTATGTCCAGTGATTAAAAAGTTGGCGAAATTTCATAATTATATACCGTTATGGATTAAACTGAACCTGTGTTCATGACTTGTTCTACTGCTGATATTGCATCCAGAGGCAGGACCACTTTGAAAAGAGTTCCGGGACCTGTATCATCCGGGGCATTCATTCCCGCAAGAATTGATTTTGGAAGAGGACTGATTGCCTCAATGCTACCTCCGTGATCTTTTATTATCCCGAAAGAGACGGAAAGGCCAAGCCCTGTTCCTTTGCCGACAGGTTTTGTCGAATAGAATGGGTCAAAAATTGAGCCTATTTTTTGAGGCTCTACACCATGTCCCGTGTCAGCAAACAAGGCTGTGATGGTCATGGTTGATATATCTAAAATTGTTGTAATCTGGATAGAGCCCTGATCATCAATAGCTTCCATCGCGTTTGAAAGCAGATTCAGCCAAACCTGTTTAAGTTTTTCAGGGTCTCCGTGAATGATTGGGAAGCGATCATCAAGTTTTGTGCTTATTTCAATATGCTCAAGTTTAAAGGTGTGACTGACTAGCTGGACAACTTCAAGAATAGAGTTGTTAAAACACATTTCGGTTTTTTCGCTTTCGGTCTGTCTGGAAAAACCGAGCAAGTCGGAAACAATTTTACGACAGACGCGGGCTTGTTTTTCGATGATTTTAAGATCTTTAGAAATCTGATCGTCTGGAGAGATATCATCTTGCAGAAGTTGAGCATATCCAAGAATAATTCCGAGCGGTGTGTTTATTTCATGGGCAACACCTCCAGCCAGTTTACCAACTGATTCCATCTTTTGGGACTGAATAAGCTGTGCCTGATAACTTTTAAGTTCGGTAATTTCGCGAGACGTCGAGAGAACTCCGATAATTTTGCTGCTTTCAGAATAGACAGGAACTCTAATTGTATGGAACCAGCGGACCGTGGAATAATTATCATCTTGTTCGCGGGTTTCTTTGTTAATTATTTTTCCGGTATTCAGAACTTTCCTAATTTCTTCAGTTCTTACTAGAGCTTCATGTGTGGAAAAAAGATCTTCGTCTTTTAGTCCGATAATTTCTTCTTCTGTTTTGCCTATGTGTTTGGCAAGAGGCTTGTTAACTGCCAGATAGGTATAAGCCGGGCCTATCAAAGAAATGTAGTCCGGTGAGACATTGATAATAGTTTTGAGAAGTTCCTTTTGTCTGGTCAGGTTTGTTTCGGTTATCTCAAGGTCTTCGATATGGCTTTCTAGATTCATTGCCATTGCATCAAAGGTTTCGGTTAATTCTTGAATCTCATCACCTTTTAAATTTTTTCTAGAAGAATTGTGATTATTCTCATGAGTAGATTCATTACTTATTTCCGGGCCGAGGTGAGTGCGGACAATATCAACGGCATGTTTTTGAAGAGTACCTAATCTGAATGTCATGCGCCTTGCGAAATGTGTGGAGGCTAAGACTGCAACAAGCAGAACTGCACCCGTGAGAGCTGAAATAGCAAAGATTAAATTTTGGACAACGCTTTGAATGCCGGCTCTTGATAGTCCTATGCGGACTGTTCCGAGGTTCTTTTCACTAATAAAGATAGGTGCGGCAAAATCATAAATTTTCTGCGAACCAGTATCGATCATTATCGCATTAATTTGTTTACCCGAAGAGTTTGCCTCTCGGAGTTGTACGGGGAATCCTTCTCTGAAGGTGCTGGCAAGAACCCTTTCTTTATCATCCAGAATAAAAGCATAGATGATTTCGTCATCAGCTTCTTTAACTTCGTTAACCATTGATTCAAGTTGCAGAAGGTCTGTTGAAAGCAGTGGGTCTTCCGCTCTGAGAGCTAGATTACCGGCAAGAACTTTACCGCGTTTGCGAGTCTGATCGACGAGCGCTTCTGATGCCATACTGGTAACAAAAAGAGCAATAATCAGAGCTGTAAAAACGACAATTAAGGTTAATCCCAGATTAATTTTTGTGCGAAAGCGCAGACGTGAGAGAAAGATCATTCTTTAACCCTCCGTTCTTTTTTCTGATAATTATTAAGTCCAAGTTCTTCTGCGAGAGTCCGGATTGAATTATAATCGTCGTCTTGTGCTGGGATAATTCCACGTATTCCCGCCTGCTTAAGAATTTCCGCCTGTTCGGGATCGTTCATGGAAAGCTTGAACATTGCGTTTGCGATAAGTTCTTTTATATTAGGATCAAGATCTTTGCGGGCTGCGTAGACCCAGCTTGGGTAAGGCTTTGTTTCGGCTATAACTTTAATTTTTGAAATATTTACTTTGTCTTTGACTATATCAAGGGTGCCTTCACGGATTGACGCGAAATCGTATTTTCCTGCGTATACAGCGAGAACTGCTTTTTCCTGTTTTCCGCCCGGTCCGGCAGCGAAGGCTATTTCTTTAAAATCTGCGGCGGTTATTCCGTTATCCAGGAAAAGACCTAGAACGAAAAGGTAACCTCCGGCAGAAAGAGGATCAACAGCAATCCAGCTTTTGCCGATACAATCTTTTGTTTTGTGGATAAAGCGGTTGTCTCGTCTTGCAATGATCTGTCCTCTGAAAGTGGGACTACCTGACGGCTCTATTATACGAGCGAAAGCCGCAGCTCCGCCGTTTGCTATCCGTATGTAAGTCATGGGGTTTGAAAAGGAGATATCAATATCGCCTTTTTCAACCATGCGGCGGTGTTCCTCAAACGTGTTAGGAAAAACCTGACGGATAGAAAGACCTGTTTCTTGGGAAAGGTATTCGATCAGTTTATTATGTCTCTGGTATGAAACTTTATGAGAATATTGGGGGAGATAGGCGTATGTTATGGCTGGCTCAGGTTCAGGAACTCTTATTTCTTCCCGTACAGACATATCGACTTTAACTATGTTTTCATCCAGCCCCTGTCCGCGAAGATATAGTGCTATGCCAAGCAGTAACAGAACTGTAGGGATTAAAAACTTTAGTTTCAGCATGTTATTTCCTGTAAGAGAAAAAACCTTTTCCCTTGGTATGCCGAGTAAGGGAAAGATCTAAGAGTTGTTTTCAGCCGGGCATTGTGAAATTTTGCAATCTTTTTTGGGTGAAGTCTTTTTTTTAAACTCCGGCGCAAGTTCGGTCCATGAGGTCATTTCTCCGGCGCTAAGAGCATCTTCTTCTCTTAGTTCGTCAACTTTACAAAGGAACGGAATAAATTTTCTAATTTTCGAGAAAGAATATCTTACTACTATATAAGATAGAATGAAAACAAAAGGATAACCCAATCCAAAATCAAAATATGGGATGTTATGAACCGAAATTCCACCGAATCTTTCCTGCAACCATCCGAGAGCGAAGGCTACCGGCCAGAGTGATACCGCAAAAAGAGCTGCGTGTGAGAAAAATACTTTTCCGAAATATTCATTAGCCCAGTCATTTGCCGATTTAAAAACTTTCTTATTCTGACGACGGATGGCTTCAACAGAAATGTTGTGCATGCGGGTCATTTTTTGATTGAGATCGGTATAATATTTTCTGTTCCATAAATATACCAGTGCCATACTGATTTCGCCCGCGACTGTGCACCATAATGCAAATACCGCTGTTCCGAACCAGAACGCCGCAACTGAGGGGACTGGAATACGGTAGGGGGTAATCAGTATAGTATCTAAAATTGCGAAAATTGTATTTGTATCAATCACTTAATGACTCCGTTTGTGAAGCCGCCCCCTGCAAAGAGTGGGGGAGCAGGGGACGGCTTATGGGTAGTGGTGCTTATAATCTTATAAAAGTACCGGCTTTAGAACGGAGGCACGATGCTGTAACCGAGGAAGCCCTTGGTTGTGTAACGAATACCAACATAAAGAGCTAGAACGATAAACAGTCTTTTGAGCCATACGTCAGGGATGTACTTGGAAGTGCGTGGTCCAATAAAGGAACCGACGAGAATTCCGAGAAGTTCAACTCCGATCAGGGGCCAGAATACAGGTGTATCTTTAACAACCATGTAAGTGAAGATAGAAGTTGTCATACCAACCAGAACGGCAAGAGCAGATGTTCCTGCAACAAGGTACATAGGAAGGCCGGCAACACTGGTAAGGAAAGGAACCAGCAAGAATCCGCCACCAACTCCGAGGAAGGAAGCAAGTGATGCGATAACAAAACCACCGACAACTGGTACCAGAGGATTAAAGGAGAATTCTACTCCGTAGAAAGTGAAGATGCACTTGGTGAGAGAAAAGCTGAGAACTTTAACGCCAAGACACTCAGTGTCAACTGCACAACCTTCTTTTTCTTTTTTGATTGATGCTTCAAAAGCTTTAGCAGCTTCTTTAGCCTGTTTTTTATTTGCCTGTCCTTTAGGAGAGGTTTCATAAAAGAGGTAACAACCAAGGAAAAGAACGAAAAGACCGAAGAATCCGATGTAGTCTTTAAGAGAAATTTTACCGGCTGTGAGCCAAGGAACAAGGTAAGAACCTGCGATGGAACCTGCGGCAAGTGAGAGTCCTAAAGGTAGAACAAGGCGTCCCATTTTGAAGTAGTTGTAAGAAGACATCGCTGCGGATGTACCTACAAGCCACTGGTTGGATACGCGGATGGAGTCTGTAACGAGTTTGTTCATTACAGGTGATGTTTTTTTGAAAGTAGAAGCAAAATCACCGAATCCGTAAATGGTGATGTGACCGACACCAGCCATGATTCCACCGAATGCGCCGACAGTTGAGAAAATCCAACCTACCCAGATTGCCCATGCAAAACCGATAATAAGGCTGGGGGATGGAGCTCCGCTGATTCCCAGGAATCCGGTTGCTAGTTCTGAGTTGATTTCGCCTGGGCCGGTCCCTTTAGGGGTGGCGTCAATTGCGGCCTGAAGTTTGTCTGCGAAGGCTGGCTCAAAAAAAGCTACCACAGCCAGCGCCGCCAGAGCCATAATCATAAGGCTTTTGCGGGATTTAAACATAATGTATCTCCTTAAGTGAAAGTTGGTTTGCCGGATTTTCCATTGATATTTTCGTTGCAGCGAAAATATTTTGAAAAGTCCAGCGTCTTCATATTGTTTAACCGGAGCGACCCCCAAGGTTTACGCTCCGGTCTGATATGCTTTTTATTTTTCTTTTTTGAAAACGATCAGCGGACAGTTTTTGCAAACGTCAGCGCCGGGGAATCCATCGCCTGGACGTGTGATGGCTCCGCTTCCTTTTTCTTCAATGCGTTCAACTAATCTTTCAACAACAGCTTTAAATTTTTCACCGGGGATCATGACGTTGATTTCGCCGCGTTCGGTTTTACCTGCGTTATAGCTGCCGGAACAAGCTGGGCACATGTTGAATTCTTTTTCAACGTAAGTGTAAACGCTACCACCGCATGCAGATGAATTCATGGTGACATTCGGGCGTAGAGGATGAGTATCTGTTGCTGCCATGTAGTCAACTGCAAGGTGGTATGCCTGCATGTTGTCAACATAGAAGTGAACGGTATCAGGCTCAAAAAGGCCGTCGATTGAACCAAGAGGGGCTACAGCGATTCCGATAAGGCCTTCGGGGAGCTGTGTTTTTGTTTTAATAAATTTTTCAGCCTGCTCAGGGGTGCGGGTATATTTAGCGTGTCCTTTGATTTCGGCAGCATCAAGTCCCTTCCAGCCGAAGCTGTAGTGAGCGTTTCCGCATCCAAGGCCTTCTTTTTCAGAATAGACAATCTGTCCTTTCATGCGGGCTGCAATTTCCCACTGACAAAAAGTCATTGCTTTAACGGGAACGTGAAAATCTGCTTTTTCTTTGAAATGATCAACTTCAGCCTGATCGTAGAAATATTTTATTGCAACAGGGTAATGGTAAAGTCTCATTTCCTTCATAAGTAATTCTTGCATTTCTTTGTAAGTCATGGTTCCTCCTCGTCCGTTTATTAATTTATACCCGACCGGATTGGTCGATAACTTCTATGACTGAAGATTAATTATAAGTCCGGGTCTTAATTTTCAAGAAAAAATGAAATAGAGAAAAAAATAACTTTTTCACATGGCAACCGTGTTTGAAAGGTGTGATAATATGTTTTTATTGTGAAATAGATAACAAAGTATTATTTTAATAAATAAAATCGAAGTCTTAATAGCAATTTTAAAATAGATTGTTTTTTATGTAACTTGCTTTTTGTTTTTTAAAAAGTATAAATTGGTCGTGTTGTGTTAATTTTCACGTTGTTTTCGAATTATGTATAATTTAGATCATTTACCTTTCGGAGGGCTCTAGCGTATTGTTAGCATATTATAAATAATCAGTCATTGGCGGATGACATCCGGGTAGGAGGAAAAATGAGTAAATATAGAATTCATCCCATCGTAATGGGAACAAAGAGATTTGATAAAGGTATGATGACATACCAGCAGGGCTATGGAACTCCATATATTATACCTATTTATTGTTGGTATTTGGAAGGCGGTGATAAAAATATTCTGGTTGATACGGGCGAAATGCAGCCTATCATTTCGGAAGAACGTGAACGTGATCTCGGAGGTAAAATTTATACCTTTGAGGACGGGTTAGCTAAATACGGTTTAAAACCTGAAGATATAGATATAGTCGTTCACACTCATTTGCATAACGATCATTGCGAAAATGATTATAAATGTGTGAATGCTAAAATTTATGCACATCGCAAAGAGCTTGAACATGTTCATGATCCTCATCCTCTGGATTTCAGGTATCTTGAAGATTACATTGAAGATGTTGAAGAAAATGGACAGGTTAAGGTTGTAGATGCTGATTGTGAAATTGTTCCCGGTATCAGAGTAATGCATACGCCTGTGCACACTGAAGGCGGGCTTACTGTGCTTGTTGATACCGAAGGCGGTTTAGCGGCAATCACAGGTTTTTGTGTGATTATGGAAAATTTTTACCCGCCGCTCGAAGTTACGGGTATGGAGATGGAAGTAATTCCTCCGGGTACCAGCGTTAACACTTACAAAGCATATGATATTATGCTTCAAGTGAAATCGCAGGCAGATATTCTTATTCCACTTCATGAGCCGTTGTTTGCCAAAGTTGATACTGTTGAAGGAACTTGATTGTAGCTTTGGAGCAGACGGTCCTAATTAATGTAATTTATTTGATGAGGAAATAATTTGTGCGAGCAGCATATTTTAAAGATAAGAATATAGAATTAATTGAAAAAAAACGTCCTGAACTATCAAAAGGTGATGCTCTTTTGAAGGTCATCATTGCCGGGATTTGCAATACTGATATTGAGCTTCATAAAGGTTATTACGGTTTTGAAGGTATTCCGGGTCATGAATTTGTGGCGATAGTTGAAGAGTGTCCTGATTGTCCTGAACTTGTCGGGAAAAGGGTCGTTGCTGATATTAACGTTCTTGATGCTAATCGTTCGGTTGGATCATATTCCGGTGACCGGAGGCATGCACCAAATCGAACTGTGATCGGAATAGTGAACCATGACGGCGCATTTGCGGAATATCTTAAGGTTCCGGTTGAGAATCTTTATGTGGTTGGGGACAATGTCGCTGATGAAGCGGCTGTTTTTGCCGAGCCGCTTGCCGCAGGTCTTGAAGTCAGCCAGCAGATCCATATAACAGGTAATATGCGGGTGATGGTTCTTGGTGACGGAAAGCTGGGGATACTTACGGCATTAGCTTTGAAGCTGTATAATCCTGATGTGCTTTTGATTGGAAAGCATGCAGATAAGCTTGCCATTGCATCTTCGCAGGGAGTTGCGACCTATTGTATTGAAAGTGCGGATGAATTGACCGGGTTGGCCTCTAAGCTGGGGAAATATGATCTGGTTGTTGAGGCTACCGGAAGCGAAGACGGTCTTTCTTATGCTATTGATTTTGTACGTCCGGAAGGCACTGTGGTCGCAAAAACAACATCTCATAAACCTACTTCATTAAATCTTGCTAAAGTTGTTGTTGATGAAATTTCGATTGTAGGTTCCCGCTGCGGAGATATCGGGCTTGCTCTTTCTACTCTTGAGCAGCGGCTGATTGACGTATCCGGTCTGATCGAAGCTGAGTATAATTTTGATGAATTTGTTTCAGCTTTTGCGCATGCGTGCAGGAAAGGATCAAAAAAGGTGCTCGTTAGAATGTAGACTGTTTTATTAAGTTATTCGTTAACGGGTTTCGTATGTATTTTATACCCCCTCAGATTTATTTGAGGGGGTTTTCTTTTGTCTGCTGAATAATTTTTTTTATAAATATTAGCCCCCCGGACCTGAGTCGGCTGTTTCATGTCCGCTCTCCCCGATATTCTTTATTCAAAAGGGAGGAAGAAATGAAAGAAAGTTCAACTGACACACTTGTCGCTTTGTATCCACTTGAAAATAGAGGGCTTCTAAAAAGCTATGCAAAGTTTGTTGAAGGTAATCCGGACTGGCTTGAATTCGGATTTTCACTGTCGGATTACAAGAGGAACAAATCTGTTCCTGAACTGAAGGGCTGGGAGCATCCCGATTTTGTTGAAGTCACGGAGGTTCGCATATGATCGGTTCAATTCTGGATCTTGGGTCGACCATTATCGATAAACTTTGGCCGGATGCAGGTGAAAGGGAGAAAGCTAAATTTAGACTGGTTGAGCTTCAGAGTAAGGGGGAGCTTGTTGAAATTGAGTCCCGGTTGAAAGTTATGTTGGCGGAAATGTCCGGCAACTGGTTGCAGCGTTCATGGCGGCCGATTTTGATGCTGACGATTATTGCAATCGTGGCGAATAATTATCTTTTGTATCCGTACATGGCTTTGTTCTGGGCGGAGGCTCCGCGGCTGGAACTTCCGCCGCAACTCTGGTCGCTGATGGAGCTTGGTCTCGGTGGCTATGTTGTGGGCCGAAGCACTGAAAAAGTTATCAAAACATGGAGGCAAAATGGTGGCTGATGAAAGAAGCGAATTGCACGATTTGCTGATTCGCGTTGATGAGCGGGTCAAGTCTATTCAGGAGGATATTTCTGAAATTAACGGGGCTAGGCGGTGTCATACACATGCGGAAAAGTTTCGCAACCTTGAACGGACAGTTTGGGGCACAGCAACAATTGTAGCCGGAGTTACGGCCCGGGCTGTTTATGAGGCTCTTAAATGATTGTTTCAGCTTTATTGGCAGATACGGCGTCATGGCTGGGTGGGTCTTTTGAAGGGAACAGATGTGATTGTTGCGGGCGGGTCGACCGGCTTGAATCTTTCAGGATGGAGACACGTTATGCCGGGAAAATTGTTTTTCGCGAAGCTCGGCTATGCACTCAGTGCATGAAAAAGGCAGAAGCAACAGTTTACGAAACCCTGAGTGAAAAAAGTGTTCATTAAGCTAATCGGTTTAGTGTTGTGAGGTAAACTTTGGAGAACGAAAAAGTGAATAAATCAGAAGTTGTTAAACGCCAGAAGGAGGAGCTCGAAAGATTTCGGGAAGTCTTTGCACTTGCCGTTGAAGGAAGTGATTCCGACATGGTTAAGGATTTGAAAGCGAAGCTCGACATCATGCAAAAACGACATGACATGGAGCGAAAAGCATGGTGCATCGGTGAGGCTAAAAAAGAAGTTTCCGCCGTAAAAAAAACTAAAACCAGTTCTGCAATAAGTCCTGAACTAAGGGAGAAGCTTGATGAAATTTACGGATCTGAGCAGCGCTAATCAGTGGTATGCTGCCTTGCTTCGTAAGGCCGAGCTGAAAAAGGAAGCCTTGCAGGTTCTTGCGGAACTGGGACGAAAAGATTTGTTTTTTTTACTGACTCGTCTGCTTGGTCGCGCTGATGCAAATAATGAATGGGTTTTTGCGAGGTGTCAGGATGTGCAGCGTAATCCGGACGGGCATCTCGATTTGTGGAGCCGTGAGCATTACAAATCTACCATCATAACTTTTGCGCTGACAGTTCAGGATATTTTGCGAGATCCCGAGGTCACTATTGGAATTTTCAGCCACACCCGTCCAATTGCAAAGGGTTTTTTACGTCAGATCAAAATGGAATTTGAACGCAATGAACTACTCAAGCAATGCTACCGTGATGTGTTGTTTGCGAATCCTAAAAAAGATTCTCCTAAATGGTCCGAAGAAGACGGAATAATCGTGAAAAGGAAGTCCAATCCCAAAGAAGCAACCGTGGAAGCTTGGGGACTTGTTGACGGACAGCCTACGGGTAAGCATTTTTCCCGATTAATTTATGATGATGTTGTTACGCGTGAATCCGTTTCATCGCCGGATATGATTTTCAAGACGACTGAGGCGTGGGCTTTGTCCATCAACCTTGGAACTCGCGAAGGGATCAAAAGATATATCGGAACCCGCTATCATTATAATGATACCTATCGTGATATTTTGAAAAGACAGGCCGCCGTTCCGAGAATTTTTCCGGCAACAGCTGACGGAACGCTTGAGGGTGATCCGGTTTTGCTCACCAGAGAGCAGCTTGCAACCAAACGGCGCGAAATGGGGCCGTATGTTTTTGGTTGTCAGATGATGCAGGACCCTAGAGCGGATGATGTGCAGGGGTTTAAAGAAGATTGGATTAACAGATGGGATCAACATGGTCAGGGTGGCAAACCAAGGTGGCGTGATTTTAATCGTTATCTGCTTGTGGACCCTGCGAGTGAGAAAAAGGTCGGCAGCGATTATACGGTAATGCTGGTTATAGGTCTCGGCCCGGACAGGAATTATTACCTGATTGACGGTATTCGCGACCGCCTCAATTTGACGGAACGTGCCCGTGCTCTTTTCAGATTACACAGGGCTTATGGTCCACAGGTTGTGGGGTATGAAAAGTACGGTCAGCAGGCGGATGTTGAGCACATGCAGTATGTGATGGGGGAACAGAATTATCGTTTCTCCATAGAACCGCTGGGTGGAAATATACCGAAAACTGATCGCATCAGGAAGCTTGTACCTATTTTTGAGCAGGGCCGTTTTTGGCTGCCGTGGCGCGGGCGGTTCATGGATCATCAGGGACGGGAGCGGGACCTTGTGCGTGAATTTATTGATGATGAATATCTGGCTTTTCCGGTTGCGCCTCATGACGACATGCTCGACTGCATGGCGAGGGTTTTAGATCCGGCACTTGGGGCTGTTTTTCCGAGGCCCGAGAATTCACCTCAGCAGCAGGAGTCTGTGCAGGGAATTATGGATTACGATATTTTTACAGGAGGTCAATAATGTACGGCTTTGAAGCGGCGGAGGGGTTTGTATTCTACAAGTATCGCGATTTTGATGGAACAGTCAGTCTTACAGAGGGACATTTGAAATGGTTCTGGGACGTGATGCAGTGCGCCGGCCAAATTCCGGTTATTTTTTATGATGGCTCTGTAGAATGTTTTGAGGATTTTAAAAATCTTGTGGAGAAGAAAGAACAACATTTCTTTTTAGGGTTCAAAGACGACAAACCATCAGGATTGTTCTGGTTGAATGGTTTTGCTCAGCGTTCTTGTTTTGTCCATCTTGCCATCATGCCGGATTTTTTCGGGAAAGAAACATTATTGATGGGAAAAGGTGTTTTGCGTCATTTGCTGACAGTGTGTGACGTGTCAGGAGGTTATATTCTGGACTGCGTTAAGGGTCTTATTCCTGTAATGAATCCCCTTGCTTGCCGTATGGCAGAAAGGTCTGGATTTTCAAAAGTGGGAATACTTCCACAGGCTGCATATTGGGCAGCAGAAGACAAAAGTGTGGATGCCGCAATTTTTTGTGCGGTTAGAAATAGTTGATTTATAGCTCTTTTGTTTGAGGGAGTTTGCTAGTTAAAATTTTAAAAGAAAGGAGAATGATCATGGGAGGATCTGGATCTAAATCACCATCAGCACCTGTAGCGCCGTCTCCGCCACCACCTGTAACCGCAGCACCTGCACCTCCGGTGCTGGATACAGAGTTGCAAAAAAGTGAGGAGGCGTTGAATGCGAAAAAGATGCGAAGCTTGAATCGTCTTAAAAAAGGTAGAAGCGCGACAGTTCTTACAAGCGGGCAGGGAGTTCTCGGACAAACTGAAACTGATAATGCAACACTTCTGGGGCAGAAGACGAAACTTGGTCAGTAAGGGGGAATAGTTGTGAGCAGTTATTACAGGCCGGAGCTGCCTGGACCTAAGTCTGGAAAATCCGATGTCTGGTTCGACCGAGATTCACCGGGATTTAATGGTTATTTTAAATGGCATAAAACAACTTACGGAACTAATCCCTCATTTAATAGCAAGGGTTTGAATGCTCCGGCAGATTGGGGAATGCCTAAGGATTGGACGTATTCGGATTCAACCGGGCATTGGTACACCCCGGCTGAAATGACGAATGCGGGCTTTAATCAGATTGATGGTCAGTGGCTTCATCCTAATGACATTCGGAAACAGGAAATAGATACGGCAAATGCTGAACTTGATGCGAAAATAGCATCTCGAAAAGCTACAGAAGGAAGGATGCGGAAGGTTCATGCTTTTGGCAGAAAGAAGACGATACTTACCGGTCCTGTAGGCGCTACCGGAGTTGTTAAAGTCGAGAAGCATTTTTTGCAAAATTCAAAAGGAGTAATGCAGTGATTGATCATCGGTGTCCCGTATGCGGGAGGTTGTTGATGAAGGGGAAGGTTATTGAAGTTCAAGTAAAGTGTCCCAAGTGTAAGAAACTGGTAAAACTTTCCTGCAACAAACGGTAGCTGAGTTTTAAAAAATAAAGGGATTTTCTATGACTTTCGTTTGCAGGCTGAAGGTCTGTCTTTTCAAGGTTGTAGAAAATCCTTTTTAATTTATAGATAAAAATGGATTAAATATGAATGGAAATAATAAAAACAGATATGAATCCCGATTGAAAATGCTTCGACAGGAGCGCAGTTCATGGGAGGGACATTGGCGGGAGATAAGTGACTATATTCTGCCGCGAAAAGGCGTATACGATGGAACTAAGCCTAATGACGGGAGCAGAAAAGGTAATCGTATTATTGATTCCACTGCGACAAGGTCATTAAGAATTTTAGCGGCGGGGCTTCAAGGCGGGCTTACTTCTCCTGCGCGTCCATGGTTCCGGCTGGGTATTGCAGACCGTGATATGTCCAAGCATAAATCTGTGCGTGATTGGATTTCTAAAGTCGAAACAGTCATGTATCGAGCTTTGGCGCGAAGCAATTTTTATTCGTGCATACATTCGCTTTATACTGAACTTGCGGGATTCGGAACAGGGATTCTTTATTGTGAGCCGGATGTTGACCGGGGCATAAGGTTTCGTACTTTGACGGCGGGGGAGTATTGTCTTGCGACCGATGCACAGGGGCGTGTGGATACTGTTTATCGCGAATTCAAAATGACAGCCCGTCAGCTTGAAAAAAGGTTCGGCATTGATGCGCTTCCTGCAACTGCCCGAACAAGTTTGACCAGCAATCGTGATCACTGGTTTGATGTGCTCCATGCTGTTCAGCCGCGTGATGAGTTCAATCCTAATAAAATTGATAAACAGAACATGCCTTTCGAGTCGGTGTTTATTCTGAGTGGCAGAGGTAATGAAATTCTTTCGGAAAGCGGGTTTATGGAAAATCCTTACATGGCTCCACGCTGGGATACTTCAGCAATGGATGTGTATGGACGTTCACCTGCTATGGATGTTCTCGCGGATGTTAAAATGCTGATGGAGATGAGCAAAAGCCAGATTCAGGCGGTGCATTTGACTCTTCGTCCACCCATGAAAGTTCCTTCTATGTATTCGAGACGGCTTAATCTGCTCCCCGGTGGGCAGAATCCGGTTGAGCAGAATCAGCAGGATTCAATTGCTCCTTTGTATCAGGTGCGGCCTGATCTCGCGGGGGTGAGTTCTAAAATTCAGGATGTCAGATCTGCAATTCGCGAAGGGTTTTATAATGATGTTTTCATGATGATGGCGGGATCTAATCGAAAGCTGATTACAGCTGCGGAAGTTGCCGAACGGCATGAAGAAAAGCTGATTCAGTTAGGTCCGGTTATTGAGCGTCAACATACCGAACTTCTGGACCCTCTTATCGATAGAGTTTTCGGTATTCTGACTCGTGCCGGGCAGTTGCCGGATCCTCCGGCCTGCCTTGACGGGGCTGATATCCGAATCGATTATATTTCAATTCTTGCTCAGGCTCAGAAGATGGTCGGAACCCAGTCCATTCAGTCCCTGTCTGAATTTGTGGGAAGGCTTGCGGGAGCAAATCCGGAAATTCTGGATAAGGTTGATATGGATCGTGCGGTTGATGAATATGCTGACTTGATCGGGGTGCCGACAGGGATAGTGCGTTCCGATGGTGAAGTTGAAAAGTTTAGAACTCAAAGGAGGGATATGCAGATTCAGCAGCAACGAATGCAACAGGGAATGGCGGCGGCATCTGCCAGCACCGATATGATTAAAGATTTGTCGCAGGCAGGGTTCAATCGTAATGAAGTGATGGGTATTGCCGGACAAGCGGAACAGATTATGAGTTCCATATAAAATTTCAGTAGAAGTGTTTTTTTAACGGAGTCCTTAAAAAAGGCTCCGTTTTTTTATGTATATTTTAGTTTTTAGCCAAACATTTATATGATATATTAAATTTTCGAATTTTGCAGGTTGATATATTAAGCTTGAAAAGATATGTTATAAAAGTTATTTTATTATAAATGTTATGAAGTTTTTAACTGGGGAGTAAAGAGGGTTTTATGAAGTTGATTGTAACAGACTTAACTCGTTTTAAAGATAACGACAATGTTTGTATGGCTTTGCTGGATGCTGAATCTTGTATCTGTCATAGACCGTTGCCGTATGTGACCAAAGCTATAGTTGAGCAGAAAGGGATTTATCCGGGGATGACTGTTGAAGCAACTGTTATTCCGAACGAAAAAGCCGCACGGCCCCATGTTGAAGATTGTATTTTTGTAAATGATTTGTGGCTTGGAATGATGGATGAAATTTCGTTTAAAGATTTACTAGAGCGTAGTGCTGTTGACTCTGTGAATGAAGCTTTTTGCGGTACGATCAGTTCTAAGAAAAGATGCGTCCCTTTGGATTCACCGCCTGATTCATCTATTAGAACAATAAGGGTTGATCCTTTGTCTCTGTCGCTTTCTGTGGTCGGGACTGTTGAGCAGAAGCTTCGACTCAGTTTTAAGGATAAGTCCGGAGAAATATTCCGGCATACTCCTATTGCGGATTTGAATTTCCATTCATCTGCTTTGAAATATATCCAACAGGATAGGGTTGATGAGTTTAATACTGCCCTTGCCGGAGGCGAAGAAGTTTATATCCGCTTAGGATTAAGCAGAGTTTACAAAGGCAAAAACGGCAAGCAGGGATACTGGATGCAGGCTAACGGGATTTATTGTTTTCCCGGTTGTTTTTGTGCCGAGATGTGATCCTTTTAATCCAGCGTCTCCCTATATCTCTTAAGTCCCACCACAAGAACTATCAGCCAGAAAATAATGATGGGCCACAGGTGGTGAGTTGATTCCACCCATCCACTGCCTTTAAGCAATACCCCGCGCACTAGCCTTAGATAGTGCGTGAGCGGTAGCAATGATCCCAGTGTTTGCGCCCATTGCGGCATTCCTCTGAATGGGAACATAAATCCCGACAGCAATAGAGACGGCAGAAAAAAGAATATGGACATCTGCACGGCTTGAAGCTGGTTTTTGGCAACGGTAGAGATTGTGACACCTACAGTCAGATTCGCGGCAATGAAAATTGACGAGTACAAAAAAATAATCACAGGGTTGCCGTTAATCGGTACGTTGAACAGAAAGATTGAAGCAATCATGATCAGCATAACTTGAATATAGCCGACCATGACGTAGGGAATGATCTTTCCAAGCATAACTTCGAGTGGGCGAACCGGAGTTGTTAGCAGATTTTCCATTGTTCCGCGTTCGCGCTCCCTTGTTATTGCCAGAGAAGTGATCATGGAAAGAGTCAGGGTGAGGATTACTCCCATGAGACCCGGCACAATGTTATACTGGCTTATGGCTTCAGGGTTGTAATTTGCGTGAATTCGTAAATCGACCGGAGATTTATCCGGCAGCAGGTAACTTAAAGAGCCTTTCAGCTCTCGTTCCATGGCTCGATTCACGATTTCTTTCATGGAGTTTACAGCATTGCCCGTTGCCATAGGGTCGGTTGCATCTGCTTCAAGCAGCAGCGTAGGGCGTTCGCCTCGCTCAATTTTTTGTCCGAACTGTTCAGGAATGGTTAGCACGAATTGAATCTCGCCAAGTTCCAGTAACCGATTCGCCTCGGCTCTTGAATTTATGAATCTATCCACGTCAAAATAGGTACTTGTTTGCATGCCTGAGACAATGGCGCGCGAATATTGACTGTTATCACCGGAAAGTATGGCCAGCGGTAGATGGCGCGGATCGGAATTTATAGCATAGCCGAAAAGAATCAGCTGGATGAGCGGAATGCCGATCATCATTGCGAAGGTGAGTCTGTCACGGCGCATCTGAATGAATTCTTTACCAGCTATCGCCCTGAATCGTTTGAAGGAGAAAAGTTTTAGAGCTTTCATGGCGTTTTCCCTTGCATGAGGTCTATGAAAACTTCTTCCAAGCTGGTTTCTGACGGTCCGAAATTGTTTTCAGGTTCAGTTACCGCACGGATACCTTTTTCAATTATGGATTCATCCCGACCACTGATATGCAGGGTGTTTCCGAAGGCTACAACTTGATCAATCCCATCTGTGGCTCGCAGAAGCGGAGTCATTTCGTTAAGACGCGGTCCCTTTAAAGTCCATGTATGCAAGCCGGATTGTGTGATTAATTCTTCAAGTGTCCCTTTAGCTAAAAGATGGCCGTAGGCAATGTATGCCAGTCTGTGACAGCGTTCGGCTTCATCCATATAATGAGTACTTATGAGGGCTGTTATTCCCTGCGCGGCAAGGTTATGCACTTCATCCCAGAAATCCCGGCGCGCGGAAGGATCAACTCCCGCAGTCGGTTCATCAAGAAGCAGTAGTTTAGGGCCGTGCAATGTACATCCCGTTAAAGCTAACCGCTGTTTCCATCCGCCTGAAAGACTGTCCGCAAGCTGGTTGCTGAATTTGCCGAGGCCCATGCGATCTATGGCCTCATTAATGAGCTTGTTGCGGTTCGGAAGCTGGTAGGCTCTTGCTAGAAAATCAAGATTTTCACGGACTGTCAGATCTCCGTATAAGCTGAATTTTTGAGCCATGTAGCCCACATTGGGTTTGATCAAATCGGGCTCGGTTAAAATGTCATACCCAAGGCATGTGCCGGAACCTGCGTCCGGGCGTAACAGACCGCAGAGCATACGGATAAAGGTCGTCTTGCCGGAACCGTTAGGGCCGAGAAAACCGAATATCTCGCCTTTTTTGACATTCATATCCAGCGCGTCAACCACAGTGCGTTTCCCGAAAATTTTGGTTACGCCCTTTACGTCTATGACAGTCTGATCATCCATTGCTGCCTCTGAAAAAAGACTTGATGGTGTCGATAAGTCCAATTTTATGATCAAAATATTTTATGTCACGGCTGACATCTACAGGCTGGCCCGGTTTAAGAAGCAGCGCATCCTTTAGCGAAGGGTAAGCTTCCAGCATGAATACAAGTTTTGCTCTGCTCTGGCTGGAGTAAATAACAGGCGGCGTATACTCTGACTGAGGAGAAATGTAGGTCAATTTTATTCGCACAGGTTCTTTTAGCCCGTCGTAGTTAAGGAATAATTCTTCGCCAACAGTGAATCCTCCGACGATCGGTTCAGGTACATAGAATCTTACTTTGCGGTTTTCCGGTGGCAGAATGGAAAGAACAGGTTTACCTGCCGGAATCCATTCGCCTTTGTATCTTATGGTGTCAAAAATCAAACCAGTGCGCGGGGCTATTTGCTCTTTTTGGTCATAATTCCAGTGGGCTTGAACAAGCCTGGCTTTTGCGGCTTCAACAGCGGATTCAGCCGCTTTTATTTCATCAGAGCGCGAGCCGAGCGTTGCCGTGGTTAGTTGTGAAGTTATTTCGTGAACCTGCTGGGTCGCCTGTTGATAGTCCGACCGTGATTTGTCCCGTTCTTCTTCGGAAATGGTTCGTGATCTATAAAGATCGGCTCTGCGCTTATATTCGGTTGCCGCCAGAGATTCTGCTGCTTTTGCCTTTTTAAGTCTCGCTTTGATAGAGGCTATTTCAGACGGTCTGCGTCCTTTGCGTTTATCGGCAAGATCATTGAGAGCTTTGTCCAGATTTTCGGAAGCTTCATCTACTCCGGCTTTTTCGAAATTTCTTTCAAGTATAAACAAGGTTTGATTTGCCGTTATCTGTTGCCCTTTTTCAACGTTAATTTCATCAAGCTGTCCGCCGAGGGGAGATGAAACATAGACAAAGTCGCCCTCAATATAACCCTGCCAAAGAAAATTTTCTTCATTTGTACAGGCGGAAAGCATCAGGCTTGTTATTAGGGTCAGGATTATCAGTGGGGCGGAAGTAAAGGTTGATTTCATTTCAGGATTCCTCCGAAATGTTTCTGTTTTTAACAGCGTCTTCAAATAAAAGAAGATTTTTCCGTATTTGAGGTCTGGGATCATAATCACCATCTGAAAGATGAAATAGGAAGGATGGAGGAACAACGGTTCCTAATAACATAAACACTACATCTTGCGGTTCGATGTCTGATCTTATTTCACCAGTTTTTTGTCCTTTTTCAGCGATTGATGCTGCGGCCTCGCGATATTCTGTCATAACAGTGAGAAAGGCTTTTCGCCTCAGTGATTTCTTGCCTGTGATTTTATCGGAGAACATTAGCCTTGGAATTCCGGGATATTTATAAAGAAGGTCTGCATGTCTAAGCGCAAGATTTTTTAGAATAGCGATAGGGCTGGTTTCTTCTTTGGCAGCAATAGTCGCATTTTGGATTAATTTGTTACGTACAAGTTCCCGCAATCCATCAAATATTTCATCTTTATTCCGGTAATGTCTGTATAATGCGGATGGAACTATTTTGCACGCTTTCGCAACATTTTCTACTGTGATGGCTGAAATGCTTTTAGCGGCAAGTTCGAGTGCTGCTTCGGCAATTTGTTCGCGACGTGTGTTTCTGTCCATTCTTTTGCTCAAAATATGCTCCTGTTATGTGAAAGTGAATTCACTTTAACATTAGCAAATGAAAATCGTCAATTGATATGTTTTTAATTTATTTAAAATAAAAAAACGCCCCTTGATCATAAGACCAAGGGGCGTTTCGGGAGTTATTTGTGGCTGATGATTAGTTTGATACAGGCTTGCCCAGAAAGCGTACGGTTGCAAATACTGCCAGAATGGACATCGGTAGTATTATAAACAACGGCATTCCAAGTCCGGCAGGAATGTAGCCGAATACAATAGATATAAGTGCAACAGGAATTGCGTAGAATATCTGGGTTTTGGTGTGATCGATATGGTCACATGCCGACCCCATTGATGACAGAATTGTTGTGTCTGAAATCGGGGAGCAATGGTCACCGAAGATTGCTCCGGTAAGTACCGAACCGATATTTAGGATGACGTATGATTGATCAGGTGAGAGAGCATATGCCAGCGGAATACACAGCGGCATCAGGATTCCCATGGTTCCGTAAGAAGTACCGGTTGCAAAGGATATTATGGACCCCATTACAAAGATGATGGAAGGCAGCAGGAATATCGGGATGGTGTCAGATAGGATGCTTACCAGATATGCAGCTGTACCAAGCTCTTTAATGATGCCGGAAAGTGACCATGCCAGCAGAAGAATGACTGCTGTGATATTGAGAGATTTAACACCCTGAACCCATGTGGAAATGGCATCATCTACTTTTAAGATCTTTTTACCGATAGCTAGTGCAAGCGCGACAATTCCGGCTACAAGTGCAGCTTGGAATAAAACAACGGAGGCGTCAGAGGCACCGAATGCTTCGCGGATTGCAACAAAGCTGGTCGGAGTGTCTTTAAGTATTGAGATAAGTTTTGCATTATCTCCGTCCATGATTGAATTATATCCGTTAAAATAGAAACCTAAGAAAGCTGCTACAATGAGGGTTCCGATAGGAATAATTGCATCCCATATGCTGGGAATAATATTTGGATCAGGCTTTAATTCTGTTGCTTCATCGGCAACCATGGGCTTGGCGGTATCAGATAGCACTTTTCCGGTAGTACGTGCGCGGTGCTCAGCTTTATACATAGGGCCGAATTCTCTCATGAACCAGATGGTGGCGAGAATGAAGACCAGAATTAAAATGTTATAAAATCTGTAAGGAACAGTTTCAACGAATACACCGTAAGCATTCAGGTCGTAGCCTATTCCCTGAAGGCCGTCGCGAATAAGGCCGACTTCATATGCAACCCATGTGGAAATAAGAGCGATACCTGCGATTGGAGCGGCTGTTGCATCAATAATAAAGGCAAGTTTTTCTCTGGAGACTTTCATTTTGTCTGTGACAGGACGCATTATCGGACCTACTGTCAGTGAGTTTGCGTAGTCATCAAAGAAAATAAGAAGACCGAGCAGCCACGTAACAAACTGTGAGCTTCTTGGGCTTTTTGCCTTTTTAGCGAGAGCATCAGCAATCGCTTTTGCTCCGCCCATTTTAGAAACGAGCGCGATAAGTCCGCCGATGGCAAGACACTGCAGGATGATACCCGCATTCCACGGGTCAGCGAGGGACATAAGAATTTCGTTGGAAAGTCTGAGAAAACCGTCAACAAATCCGTTGTAGATGTTGAATCCTTTGGATTCGAGCATGAATGCTCCTGAGAAAACACCCAGCAGTAATGAAAGAATAACGTTTTTGGTGATAAAAGCTAGAACGATGGCAACGAAAGGCGGAATGAGTGTGAGCATCCCGAATCTAGCAGCATTGACAGGACCTAAGCTGGAGTCCGCAGCAAGCGCGGGCTGACAAAATAGCAGGACTAAAGTAAACAGTAAAAAAATCCCTCGTAAATATCGCATACAAGATTTCCCCTATGAAATTTATTGCCATTTGGTAAAAACGGCGCTGTAGCAATTACAAGATATTTGTTGCAAAAGCAAACTTGCAGGGATTTAGCTTTGTTTTTAGAGCTAAAATTATGGAATAATGAAAATATCAATGATCGCTTGTCATATAGAAGGAATGCTTTCAATCTTCTAATATTGATTGCGTCGTTTTTTTTTAATAGATATTAACAATATAAAGTTTGTTCCAAATTCTTAAAATTCAGGAATAGGTAAGTTATGCTTCGGTATATTCGTGATCCAATGAACGGTTTGACTCATTTTATAGGCTTTTGTCTTGCAATAGTTGGATTGAAGGTGCTTCTTGATATTTCAATTGATCCTATCAATGTAATGCACGTGGTTACTTTTTCAGTTTTCGGCGTGGGAATGATTTTGTTGTATCTGGCAAGTACGCTTTATCATTGGCTCCCTCTTTCCGAAACGGGAATACGGTATTTGCGGAAAATAGATCATAGCATGATCTTTATTTATATCGCTGCCACTTACACACCTATTTGTCTTATTGGGCTGAAAGGTGTGTGGGGCTGGTCTATATTCGGCTGTGTGTGGGCTATGGCTGTAGGTGGAATAGTTACTAAACTTTTTTGGCTACATGCTCCACGCTGGCTTTCAACCGGATTTTATCTTGCTATGGGATGGGCGGCTATTATTGGCATCTGGCCTCTTATACAGGCTTTGCAGACCGGAGCGTTATTCTGGCTTTTGGCCGGCGGAATTTTATATTCCATAGGTGCTGTCATTTATGCACTTAAACGTCCTGACCCTTGGCCCGGTATTCTGGGATTCCATGAAATATTTCACCTTTTTGTTATGGCAGGAAGTTTTTGTCATTTCTGGGTTATGTATGAATATCTTTCTCGTATGAGTTAATAATAGTTTGTTTTATTAGCGATTTATTGGTTTCTATCCTGCCCTATAGTCTTGTCTTGTGTTCTTTTTCTTAGCTACATTTCCCAAAAGTTCAAATTAATTTAAAAAAAGTTGCCCCCCGGACCTGAGTCGGCTGTTTCATGTCCGGGCTATTGCATATTCTATGTCTTGTAGGGGGGAGGAACAATACAAGTTTCCCCTCACAGGAGGAATAGAACGAATGACAATGGAAGCTGAATTTTTGGAAGATGAACATCTGGAAGCGGAAAGTATTAAAAAAGAGCATCGCAGATTAACTGAACAGTTTCTGGCGGATGTTAAAGCTACTTTCGGTTCACCGCACGGCAAGCGTATTTTTACTTTTATGCTTGAGCAGGGCGGAGTCAACGCAATTCTTTATTCCAAAGAAGCAGACATTTATCGGAATGTGGCTGTTCATGATTTTGTAGTTGAAAATGTACTTGCTCCTGTTGTTACGGCAGATGAGGAAATCTATCTTTCAATTATTCGTGACCGTGCAGAAAAACTGAGGAACGAGGAGGATAAGAAAAATGAGTGATGACGTTGCACCTGAAGAATCGCAGGCGGGAACAACCCCTGTAGATGGTAACGAACAGGCAAAGGAATTGCCATCAATTCTTGGCGGTGATGACGCGGAAGATGAAAATCAGCGAAACCGTGAAGGTGAAATTAAGGAAGGTGAGCCGACTCTTCGTTCTGCCCCGCAAGTTGACCCGGCTGATTATGAAATAAATTATGGGGAAGGAGTAGAAATACCGTCCCATATTGATAAGCATTTTAGAGATTTTGCCCGTGAAAACGGTGTGACTGGCGAAATGGCACAAAAGCTGGTTGATTTTAATAACAAGCTTGAAGTGGCAAGAAGGCAGGATCACGAACAGCAGATTTATAAGTGGGCTGAGCAGATAAATTCACTTCCCGGCTGGCAGGGTAATGCTTTCAGACAGAATGTGAGTGTTGCAAACAAAGCAATGAAGGCTTTTGCCTCACCTGAGCTTGTAAACATGATCAAAAATTCAGGTTACAATAATCATCCAGAGGTTGTTAAAGCGTTTCACGGAATCGGGATGCGCATGTCTGAAGATTCTTATGTGGACAGCCCGAAGCCGACAGGAAGGAAGAAAACAATCGGAGAAATTCTTTATCCTAATCAGCCTGTTTAATTTTTATTGATAATTGTTCGCTGTCAGCGATTAATTATATATTCTGAACGCTTAAAGCGCCTTTAAATTAGAGCCTCCAGAAGGCCGATTTCAAGGAGATTTTTTATGGGAACTATTGGTAACAACGCACTTACTCTTGCAGAATGGTCTACACGTGTTGATCCAAGCGGCGATGTCGCTGCTGTCGTGGAAACACTTTCACAGACTAACGAAATTCTCGAAGATGCCGCATGGGTTGAAGGCAATCTGCCGACCGGTCACAGAACGACCGTTCGTACTGATCTGCCGACTGTAAGCTGGCGTAAGCTTAACTACGGTATTAAACCCAGCAAATCCCGCACAAAACAGGTTGATGATACCTGCGGTATGCTGGAATCTTATGCGGAAATGGACAAGGCGTTGTCTGAACTCAATGGTAATACTTCCACCTTCCGTATTTCAGAAGAGCGAGCGTTCCTCGAAGCAATGAATCAGGAATTTGCAGATACTTTTGTCTACGGTGACACCGCGCTTGAGCCTGAAAAATATCTGGGACTTTCTCCCCGTTTCAGCAATCTCGAACACGATAATGTAGTCAATTTCGGTGGAACAGGCGATAACTGCACTTCAATATGGATTGTGTGCTGGTCCGATCAGACTGTTCATTTCACCTTCCCTAAAGGCAGCACCGGCGGCTTGACTCATAAGGATCTTGGCGAGGTTACTCTCGAAGATGCAAACGGCGGTAAATATCAGGGACTCCGTACCCATTTCAAGTGGACTCCGGGCCTTGTTGTCCGCGACTGGCGCTATGTAATGCGTGTCGCTTCCATTGATACCACTAATTTCGGCACCGAATCTTTACGCCATGCGCTGATTCAGGCTTTGAACAAAATACCCAACACAAACATGGGTAAAACTGTAATTTATTGCAACCAGACCATCAAAACTCAGCTTGATATTGAAGCCTCCGACAAAAATAATGTCATGCTTAAAACAGAGAACTGGGAAGGTAAGCCTGTGACAACCTTCTGGGGCTGTCCGATTCGCAGAGTTGATTCTATTCTCAATACTGAGTCTGCAATCATTGCTTAGCTACTGAGCCGTTCGGGTTTTAAACTGATAAAATTTTAAGGAGATTCATATGTATTTGGATAATGAACTTTGTTTTGGCGAAGAACAGGCAATAACCGGAAATACCATTTCTGAAAATGTTATTTATGTCGGTGAAGATTGCGGTAGCGGTAACAATGTTAAAATTAAAGTCTTCGTGGATGGTGAAGATTTTGCGGGGCTCACAGATTTGAGAATCGCATTGCAGGGATCTGAAAATGACACCTTCGGACTTTATGATACCGTTTTTGAATCCGGTCCTATTCCGGTTGCAAGCCTGATTAAAGGCTACAGTTTTCCGCTTCCGTCTCTCCCTGTGAAGCATAAAGCTTATGTAAGGCTTTCTTTCACCGTTGGCGGAAGTGATGCAACTTCCGGTAAAATCAGCGGCTATGTGATTCTGGATGATCAGACCAACGTATAGCTCAAAGAGATTATTTTGAAATATATTTGTAAAGAGAATTGTTACGCAAGGAATCCGCAGGGCGTATTCCAGCGCTTCAACAGCGGAGATGAGGCTGATTTCGGTGACGCTGCGATCGTTCCTGCTCATTTCAAAAAAGTAGACGGCGGTTCCGGTAACTTTGCTGACAGCGGCATTAAAAGTGAAAGAGATGAGCTTATAGATAAGCTTAAAGATTTCGGAATCGCTTTTTCCCCGAAAGATAGTTTACCTAAATTGCGCAAACTGATGAAAGAGGCAGATTTATAGGGAAATAAATATATAACTACTTTTGCTAGTAGCCTTAAGTTATTCAGGTAAACCTTTCGCCCCCGGAATTTATTCCGGGGGTTTTTTATTTATAAAATTATCAAGCCGGACCTGACTCGGCTTATTCATGTCCGGCTTGTTCGTTATCCTCTGCTTATTAAGGCAAACGATTGTCGCCAAAATTCAGAATAGGTCTGTATTTTGCGAGGCAATCACAAAAGCAAATGGAGATGAAATATGATTTACCCCGGTGGTTACAAATTAAGAGAGAAAGAAGGAAAGGATATTCCAATCAATGTTCGTCTGTACAAAAACTCGCTACCTCCCGAAGACATTCTGGAAATGATGTACGATGTTGTTCCGAATTCTATTCTTGAGGGGCCGGAAGAAATGGACAGCCCCTATTATTGCCTAAAAGAATTTCCAGCCCATGAACGCATGTATCCAAGCATGATGTCCCCTGAACGCAAAGCTTTGTGGGAAAGTAAGCTTAGAGAGATGGAATACGAAAAAGAATATCTTAAGAAAACCAAGCGTAATCTCTACGCTAAGTTTATTTCTGAAAATCCAGAACTGCCGCTTGTTAAAGATTTGAGAAACACTCAATACGGGCAGGAACTACTCGCAGAAGTCGCAAGAAATCAGCCCCGTCAACCTGAAACAGGTACGGGCGAACATATTTATGATGAACATAAAAGGGATTCCGTGGATGTTGAAGCTGTCGAATCATATCAAACAAAATGGTTCATGATTCCGAATTCGGAAGAAGAATTTTCACTACTCGCCACTGAACGAGATGAGAACGGCAGAATCATATACACGGGCATAGTTCTTGATCCAGAGCCGATTGAACGTGAATATGAATACGACAACGGTGGCAGACTCAGCAAAGTTCTCTGCGATAACGTTGTCATCGAACATTATCAGTACGGAAAAAACGGAGAACGTTTATTCGCGGAAACTCGGCAGACAAAACCAAGATTATTTAAGTACGGCCAGAATATGCAACTCCTGCAAGCTGGCGAAGTAAAATATATGTACGACAACCAAGGCCGCATGATCATGAAAACTGATCTTGGACAAGTAACTCGTTACTCGTATTTAGAGTCCGGCCCGCTTCACGAAGTTCGTTTACCGGACGGACGAAGAATCGAATATACCTCTGATCCTCTGGGGCGGAGAATTGCGAAATCTATCAACGGCAAGGTTGTAGAAAAATATCTCTGGCAGGATTTGACTACGCTGGTTGCCGTGACAGACTGGGAGGGATTACACCCAAAAGTATTTACCTATAACGAAGAAGGCGATCCTGTCAGCATGACTTTTGAAGGAAGCTCCTTTCTTTTTGCTACAAATCAAGTCGGGACAATCTTCATGGTTGCGGACGAAAGAGGTTATGATGTAAAGCGGATTATATATGATTCGTTTGGGAATGCATTGCTCGATAGCGGAGCCGGTCTGGATGTATGTTTAGGATTCGCCGCGGGACTGATAGACAAAGATACCGGACTCGTACATTTGGGATATCGTGAATACGACCCTACCATCGGAAGGTTCATAACTCCCGACCCAATAGGTTTAGCTGGCGGGGATGTGGATGTTTATGGTTACTGCCTCGACGATCCTATTAATTTTCATGATCGGACGGGGTTGGCTGGGGAGAGTGAAGAAAAGAAAGAAGGAGCTTTTTCAAAAATAATCGCAGGATTACGTAAAGCTTCAACTGCAATCCCGAAAGGACTTGAAGGGGCAGCGGAAAAAAGCATTAAGGGTATCAAAAAAGCTACTACCGAAGGTGGAAAGGCTGCGGTAGAAGCTCTTGATAAGGGGGCAGATGCAGCGGGTGAGGCTGTTGGGAAAACTGTAGATGAATTTAAAAATAATAAGGAATTGCGAAATACGACTTTAGGCTTAGTCGCAATTCCTGCTGCAATTGCAGGCGCTGGACTTATAGGGACCACTGCTACAGGGGCAGCTCTTGGAAAAATGGCTTTTTCCACGGGAAAAATGGCATTAAAGCAATCAAAAACAATTGCTCGAAGAGCAGACAAGGCTGGGAAGAAAGTTCTCGAAAAAGTTAAGGATAAGTCGCTGAAAACAGCAATTAGGGTAGACAGGAAAATTGATAAAACAATTGCTTCTAACAAAAAACTTACAAAAATCGGGCGGAAAAACTTAACAGATTATGTTACAAGTCTGAATCCCTCGACTCCTCCGACTCCGTCTCTTGGAGGTCTTGCCGCGTCTGGAACGGTAATGGCTGTTGAATATATAGAAAAGTTACATCGCGCAATAAAAAATGACTAAATTAAACGGGCAGTTATATGACAATTAAAGTAATATGCATCGCCATTGGACTACTATGCATATCGGTAGCAACGCCTCAGCCTTATGGAATAATTCCTTCATTTAGAGGTTTTCCACTAAATGAGCCTGCGCGATGGGTAATTGCTTTTGGAGGTGTCATAATTATTTTATACAACTTATTTTACAAACAATCGAAAGATCCCTCGAAGATTATTTTTTATGAAAATACTATTTGCCCCAAGTGTGAAACAACTTTCATAAAAGGTAGCCCTGTTCCCGACTCAATATGCCCTAAATGCAAAATTCAGCTAGAGCCTTTGGATGGTTTTTATGAACGGCATCCCAGCTTAAAAAACGTAGCGGAAAAACGTTCAGAAAAAAAGGAAGACAACTAACCATATCAGCCCCGACTTCGGTCGGGGCATTTTTTTATCAAAAAAAAACACCCCCCGGACCTGACTCGGCTTATTCATGTCCGCCCTATCTTTTATCCTGACTTTGTAGGGGATTCATTAATTGAATTGTAACCATAACAAAGACAGGAGAATTTACGTGGCAATTTCAGAAGTTAAAATTTGTAATCTTGCGCTTAGAAAACTTGGAGCAAGGCTTATTGAATCGCTCAGCGACAGTTCACAGGAGGCCGTGACTTGTAATCTATTTTATGAGCAGGTTCGTGACGCGGTTTTGCGGGATCATCCTTGGAATTTTGCAACATGCCGTTGCAGACTGGCTAAGCTTGCACAGGGACCGGCCTTCGGTTTTTCTTTTCAGTATCAGGTACCGGTGGATTGTCTTCATCTGCGCCAACTAAGCCGGGCCGATGATGAATTCGTTGTTGAAGGTGATAAAATCCTTACAAATATAGATGGAGCTTCCGCCATTTACACCAGCAAAGTCAGCAATCCGGTACTTTTTGACTCTTCGTTTGTGATGGCTTTTTCCGCACGTCTTGCCGCAGAAATGGCGGACGATATCACTGGGTCATCTTCCAAAGCCAGAGAGATGTGGACGCTTTATTTGAATGCAATGCAGTCCGCCAGACTGGCGGATTCCTCTGAAGGGCGTGAGGATGAGATTTTGAATGATCCGTGGCTTGAAGCTCGCGGAATACATGGTCTTGATTCACCCGTGTGGAGGGCGTAGCCGTGTCAGTATCATTAATAATGACCAATTTCAGCGCCGGGGAACTTTCACCTCGTCTCGGGGGGAGGGTTGATCTCGCAAAATATTCAAACGGGCTGGCTGTACTTGAAAATATGTACACTCACCCGCATGGCGGAGCATCACGCAGAACCGGTTTCCGTTTCATCCGCGAAGTTATCGGGCGGGATTTAATGGTGCAAGGATGTTTTGATTCTGCGGACGGTTGGACAATCGGCGCAGGGTGGGCTGTTTCAGATTCAGCAGCATCCTGTGATGGAACGCAAAGCGTTTCTACGATTCTCAGTCGTGATATCGGTCTGATTGCGGGGCGTACGTATGAGTTCGGATTTAAAATCTCAAATTGTACTGGTGGTTCAGTTCAGATTATTTCCGCAGCGGGAGGAGTCAGTGATTCAGCCTCTGCTGACGGTCTGTTTGTGTCGCGCCTTGAAGCTGGAGAATCCGGTTTAATCTCCATTCGTGCGGATGTGGATTTCATTGGTAAAGTTGAGTCGGTTTATGTGCGGGAAATAGGTCCGAAGGCGCGGCTTATTCCTTTTGAATTTTCCACGGAGCAGGCTTATGTCCTTGAATTTACCGACAACAATGTCAGAATTTATAAGGATAGCGGCATTGTTGTGGACGCAGATGGCGAACCCGTCGAGGTTCCCACCCCGTATACTGAGAGTGATTTGGAAAAAATTCGGTTTACTCAATCCGCAGACGTTATGTATCTCGTGCATCCTGAGGTTCAGCCTTATAAACTTTCCAGAACATCTCATGTCGATTGGACGGTGAAACTTGTGCCTTTTTTATCGCCGCCTGCCGAGTGGAACAGCGAGAAAGGATTTCCTTCGTGCGTGACGTTTTTTGAGGAGCGTTTATGTTTTGCCGCAAGCCCTGCAAATCCGCAAACGGTCTGGATGAGCAAAAGCGGGGCTTATGAGAATTTTGGAGTTTCGGCTCCTGTGGTGGACGACGATGCCTGCACTTATACGTTATCCGCTGATCAGGTGAATGCTATTCGTTGGATGGTCAGTTCCAAGAAACTTATAATGGGAACATCCGGCGGAGAATGGTGGCTTTCCGGTGGTGGCAGTGCTGATTCTGTAACTCCTAATTCCGTGATGGTCCGACGTGAGACAACTCACGGATCAGCAGCTATTCCACCTGTTGTTGTCGGCGGCATCATGATTTTTCTGCAACGCGAAGGAAAAACGATTCGCGAACTTTCATATTCATTTGAAGCTGACGGTTACGTTGCTCCCGACCTTACCATTTTGGCTGAACATTTGACCCGGTCCAATACCATTACCGAGTGGGCATATCAACAGTCCCCTGATTCCATCGTCTGGATGATTCGGGATGATGGCGCTCTTTTGGGACTTACTTATCAACGCGAGCACGAAGTTGTCGGTTACCACAGGCATGTTACAGATGGTAAATTCCGTTCTGTGTGCGTGATTCCGGGAGTCTCGCAGGAAGAGTTGTGGTGCGTGGTGGAACGGGAGGTTGAAGGTGTAAATCGTAGTTATATCGAGCGAATGGAAGAACAGTTTAACGGTGAAGATTCCGTTAGCGCTTTTTTTGTGGATTCCGGGCTTAGTTATGATCAGGACGTTGCTGATACTGTGTTTACGGGGCTTGATCATCTTGAAGGTAAGAAAGTCTCTATTCTTGCGGACGGTGCTGTACGTCCTGATGTTGTGATTGAAAAAGGGCGCATCACACTGGCTTCCCCTGCGAAGGTTGTGCATGCGGGGCTTCCTTATACTTCAAATCTCAAAACTTTGCGCATAGAGGGCGGATCAATGACCGGTACTGCGCAGGGAAGCATGAAAAGGATATCTCATGTGACGGTGCGTCTGTTTCAGTCGCTCGGCTTGCAGGTGGGGTACGATAAAGACAATTTGGAGCGCACGCCTTTCCGTACTTCCGCAGATAAAATTGGAGGGCCGCCATCGCTTTTTGATGGAGATTATGAAGTTAAATTCAATCGCGGTTATGACCGTGACGGTCAGATTTATATTCGGCAGGATCAACCCTTACCGTTGACCGTACTGGCTCTTATTCCTCAAGTTTCGGTATATTCATGAGTAGGCTGCCTAAGGGATGTAATCTTACTCTTGGTGTTCCTACAGTTTCGCATATTGAATTCATAGCAGAAGAAATTCGGCAGAGTGATCGACAGGATATTGAGGGATTAAGTGCCGACAGTTCAGTGTTTGAGGTCATCATGAGGGACGTTGAAAAGTCTAAACTCGTGTATGCTCTTTATCTGGGCGAAAATCCTTATGCCGTTTTCGGAGTAATTCCCGGAGCTGTTTCAGGAACTGGAACTCCTTGGGTAGTTGGAACAAAAAATGTTGATAAAAAAACGATGCCGTTCGCAAGAGCTTCGTTGTCACTTTTGGAAATGTTGCAAAAGGAATTTCCTGTTTTTGAAACATTTGTATGCACTCAAAATAGGAAAAGTATCCTTTGGCATCGTTGGTGTGGTTTTAAATTTTATGGTGAAAAAATAAAACTCGGCCGTGACCTTTATTACCGGGCAACGCGAACAGCCGGAACAAAATTAAATAAAAATGGAGATAGATAATGGCAACAGGAACAATGCTGGCAGTTGGCTCTATGGCGGCAAGCGTCGTTGGCGGTGCTTTAAGCAGTGGTGGCGGAGGCGGCGGTGGGGCGGCAGTCGGTCAAGCCGCAAGTTCTGCGGTACAGGTTGCGGGAGGTGGTTTTAATGCACAAGCCGGAATTGGTATGATGACCGATTTCGGAAAGTCTGTTTTTGATAGTGGAAACTCTCAGAGAGAGGCTGCATACAACTCACAAATGGCAGAACTGCAAAATATTAACAATATGCAACGCGGAGTATACAGTCGCGACAGCAGTTATAAAGAAGCACAGCTTATCCGGAAAGATGCTGAAATCAAGTTGGCAACTTTGCGCCGCGAATTATATCGCAGAGAGCATTCTCTTGGAGGTTATAAAGGGGTGCGTCTTGATTCCGGTTCGGTTGTTGATGTTAAAGAAGATACAATCAGGCAGGCCCGTTATGATGCGGAAATTGTAAAATATCAGGCAGGTATTTCGGCAAGCAGATATCTATCACAAGGGGATATGGCTGTATGGTCGGGAACCAGCAGTGCCATTCTTGATAAAAAGCAATCTGACCATGTTTATGGGAAAAAGGTAGACGGCCTTGGTTCTTCTCTTGTTGATAAGGCTGGACAAAATCTTACGAGCTTGCTTGGCTAATCTTTTTTAAGTTTTTAAATAGATGACAAAAGTCGGACGAGTTCAAAATGAATTCGTTCGACTTTTTTTGTTGCCCGGACCTGAGTCGGCTGTTTCATGTCCGGCCTTCAAATTAAACTGAAAGTATAAGGCAATGGTTTTATATTTCAGTAACTTTTTGAGGAGAAAACTTATGACAGTGGTTTCAAGTAGCAACAACATCACTTTTGCGGGTGATGGCATTCAAAATTTATTCGATTTTAATTTCAGGATTTTCAAGGAAGAAGATCTTGCGGCAGTTGTCCGAGATAGTTCCGGCATAGAAAGAGAGCTGGTCGCAGGAAGTGATTTTAAGCTTGTTTCTGAAGCTGGAAATGATTCGGGTGGCAGAGCGATGTATCCAGTTTCCGGAACCCCTTTGCAAGCTGGTTGCAGTATAACTTTTTACAGGGAAATTTCTTATTCTCAGGAACTTGAACTTGTTGATAACGATCCTTTTTCCGCAGAATTGCTTAATGAAGCTTTCGACCGTGGAGTTATGCGTGATCAGCAATTGCAGGAGCAGATCGCAAGGGCGTTGAAATATGACATTTCTACTCCGGCGGAAGAACAGCTTATGCCGCAGGAATTTATGAGTAATGTGGTCTCGTTTCGTGATGCTGCCACAGTTGCGCGAACAGGAGCTGAAACAGCTCGCAGTGAATCAGAAACCGCACGGGGTGCCGCCGAATCCGCCAGAATAGGAGCTGAGACAGCGCAGACCGCAGCGGAAACTGCGAAAGATGAAGCCGAGGCTATAGCATGGGGGGAGATTGCTAATCTCAGGAGCAAAACACCGATTTTAACAGGTCCGGTCAGCGCTACTGAATGTTCAACTGTTGAAATAAGTATTGCTGATTATGTAGCAGATTCTTTAACGAGCTATGAGATTGATGTGGAGGGTTTCGGTTCTGCCTATCTTGTCGGTTCCGTAGTGATCTGGACTCTTGGAATAGTGGATGTTGATACCGCTCATTCTGTTAAAGTCGTCAGACGCAGGCGCGGAGAAATCTATTCCGAGTCAGCGATTCATCAGCTTTTGGTCAAAGATGTTTTGGTTAATGACGGCCCGACTGTTGTTTTTGCAGATGATTCCTCCGGATGGCCCGGTGCGGTTATAGATGCAGATGGAATTCAGCCTCCGGCTTATTCTGTTGGAGCAACTAACGCAAAACAGATTGTCAGTGGTAAAATGGAAGTTGAGGT
>NZ_JAEINN010000018.1 GCF_016342405.1 Maridesulfovibrio ferrireducens
ATGTTTTTGAACGGCTACCACATGCCAAGAATGAAAACGACTTAAAAGCCCTACTTCCGCAGTATATGTCAAAGAACGATTGTTGAGCGTACATAATCAGAGCTTCTTTTAAAAGGTGGGCCTCTTCTGACGGTTACAATGATCTATCACAGAAGTTTTTTAGACAAACATGAAGCAGAAATTTCTTTATTCCAATATATTGAGGCCTACTACAATCGCAGAAGACGTCATTCCAGCAATGGCTGGCAGTCACCTGCTGAATTTGAAATCAACTGTCAGGAAAATGTTTTTGTGGCTTAACTAACTGTCCAGAAAAGTGTGGCAGGATCAACTTTTTGAAAATTTATAAAAATAACTTTATTTCTTATGACAAAAAACTTAGCAACACCATTGAAGCAAGGCTCATTCCTGTCAATTTCAGAATTATCCGCTGGAATACTTTGGACTGGAAAATTAAGGCTGAACAGGAATGGGAAATTCATCGCTCCATCCCTGATGGATGGGAACCGGCTGTTGATTTTGACTTGAATGTCCAAGGTCAAATCCACAGGCTTACTATACACTCAGCAACATTAATACGAGACTTGCACCCGTACTCACAAAATCTGGCACGAGAAGGAAAGAAAATTAAAGATGTCACTACCCGGATGACCATTACTTCTCGGCGTAAGATTAATCCCTCGGTCCGGTTTGAAGCTGTTAAAAAAGTCTAAAGTACAAAACGAGCCCAATGAAGTGAGCAAAACATGAAGACCCGAAACCTCAGAAAATAAGAGCGGACATAGAGATCATCTCCCTGCATCCGCTCTTCACCACTAACAAACTACGATTTATTCACCACAGCAGATTAACCACAACCTCAACATACTAAAATAAATAGATATTTTATAAAAACAGTCACGAAATAGTCATAAATTGTACAAAAACAAGCTATATACCATCATTTTTTAGGCATTATATGGCCAAAAAAAAGCATATTTGGGCTATGTGAACCGGCTGTTTACCCCCCCCATTTTACTGGCAAGGACATACCTGGTACCACTTCTATCCCCCTCTTTGTCGAGCAATTCCTCCTGAACGAGGCCCTTCAAAGCAGCGGACACAGAACTATCAGAGTGTCCTTTTTTATCAGACTTGAAATCACCAGCCTTTATCGTTTTTCTCGTATGCGCTAATTCCATCATTTCTTCCTGCAAAGAACTTAAACCGTATTCTTTCAGGTCAAGATCAGCCTTATAAGAACTATCCTCATGGATAACTTTTCGAGAAAAGATTCCATTATTATTCGAGTACACGACCCGAAAAGGACTCAGTTGATCCCCGTGCAAAAACCGGGAATCAACGATTTCGACATCAATAGCAGTACCCTGACTTCTATCACAGTCTTCAGGTCTTGATAATCTGACAACCAGATCTGCGTCATCGCTGATCTTACCGGTTCCACGGATCTTACCATCCTTGTTAGTGTGATGAACAAGAATCACACTAACACCTTTAGCATTCAATGATCGTATCCATATTTCCAGCTTACGCCAAAGCTCTGGACTTGTTTCTGCTCCAGGGGAAATCAACTTTCCCAGATTGTCGAAAAACACAACTTTGGACCTTGAGTCCTCAATCTGCTTCTGTATCCAGTTCTGATCAGCACTCTGAGAGATATCCAAAACTTTACCTATTTCACGCATAGGTATGATTCTGATGTTTTTTGCATCCGAGTCATTACCGTAAAGAGCTTTGATATTATTCAGCCTCGACTTTATCTCATATCCGGGAAGTTCAGCATCAACAAGAAGCACGCCACATGCCTTGGAACACTTAAACCTTGTGTCGTAATCTTTGCCAAGGGCAATTGCCATTAACAAGTCAAATGTGAAAAACGACTTTCCGGTTTTCTGAGCACCGTGGATTACGACAAACTCGCCTGCAGCAAACAACGGATCAAGCTGGTATACTTTATTGTCAGTAGACGGCAAACTGTCGATTGAATAAATTTCTTCACGCCTAGCATCAACAACAGGAGCTGTTATACCATGATCCCGTTCAGCGATCCTGAAGAACCGCTCGACAGACTTTTCAAAAACGCCTTGCATTTAATATCTCCTTTATTAATGAAGTTTGTATTAACTCCAAGTTCCTGAAGCCTTTGATAAAGACGCTTACCTAACTCCATTGAAACTCGACTATGTGTATCGTAGCAATAGGACACTTCCCGGCCTTTAATAATTTTCCAGTCGATTTCAGAACAGAATGAGAGTTCGCCAGACCACGTAGAAATGAATTCCAACGAATCTTTCAAACGCCACGCTTCATGCAAATCGCTATAGATTCGCACGGGCAGGTCTCGCTTGTTGTACAACCTGTCTAGATTGAAGATTATCGATGAAGCCGGGGGAGCTACAAACTCCCACCTATAACCACCCTGAACACCTGCATGTTGACATGTCCTAAGGAGAAGAACCTGCTCACGGCTAGACGATTTTTTCCAACAACAAACGGAAAAGGAGGGCCTCCCATACGGATTTAAAAAAGGATAAACCCACCCGGGGGGGCCCAAAACAGGATGACGAATGCAGCCCACATATTCGACCTCATAAGGATCTGAAATAAACTTAAATCCAGAAACTCTTTGTATTTGCCGTACAGAACTCTGATGGATATCTATGCAGCCATATCTTGCAAGTTCAACAAATGCGTTTTCGTATGAACACCCTTTAATATGCTGCGTTAGAGCCAAGATTCCATTACGATAAGAAGGCTGACAACCATATGCATAGGGTTCCATCCACCACTCACCAGACCAGTGATAAACGTTCCGTGTTCTGATTTGAGGCTGTCCCATACTACCATAAGAAAAATAGCACGATTCCTGTTCTCTATAACACTCATTAAAAGGCTTCAGAACATACGAGATATAGCCATCGCTAAAAATATTCCCATTCTTTCGTCCTGCGGGAATCAATTTTTCAAGAATAGGCAGAGGATTAAACTCAGAGGACATATAAACTTCATCAAGTTTACGGACAATATCCTGCACGCTTTGTCTTGGGTCTTTAATTCGCAGTTCAAGCGATTCACACGTTATATCCGGCATAGAAAGGATACTGGAAGCAAACATATTAGACATGGCCACCCCCCACCCTTTCTACATTAGGATCCACCCTGTGACACATAACAAACTTTTCGACATCTTCGACGAGGTAGCGAACAGATTTCCCTAGCTTCACATAAGGCATTCCACGCCTGAAATGGCGATCTTTCCTGATTTTAGAAAGGGAGTAGCCAGTCATTTCAGAGACCTTCTTCTCATTCAACAATTGTAAAGACATAATTTTACCCTCCAGTTACATTTTTTTGAACACAGAGGACAAGCTAGGGTAGTTAAGAAAAAGACTCTTTGGCGAGAAAATGGAAAAAATGAAAAACGATCATCCCTGGGGACAACCGTTCTATAATAGGCTCTACTCACGCCACATTTTATTACCTTCTATATACCGCTATAAACGTCGCAATGATCCGTATTTATATCCTTAGATACGTTAAGCATGACTCTTGTTATGAGCTGATTTAAACAGGCTGAGGAAATAGTCGAGACAGTAAACATACTTGGCAACTGTTGTGACAATGAAGGTATTGATGCAGCAATGTTCGGACTTAAAGGAGCTCTTGATAAAGCATACTCCAGATTGAAGAAATCAAATAGACCCGTATGGACGGTTTCGAAATACCTAAGCACTTACTGCTAGCCACAATGACAAACGTTGTCCGAGAACCGCTGAACATGCTTTAAAAGTTAAGCGTATTAGTGTAGAATCCAGCCGCTGGCATCGATGATTATGACTACGATCAGGGTGAAGTCGCATTCGACCTAACATTTGCCATTGATCCCAAAATGGAGCTTGCCGCACATGGAAACATTGTCTGACCTGCAGCAGGGCGGCAAACTGATCGGAATCATCTCCCACGTATCTACACTGAAAAAAAGAATCAGCCCCAGATAACCATCACACCTGCCTCCGGCGGCCGCAGTTCACTGTCCGGCTCGGTGAGTAAAAAGGTGGTTAAAAATGAAGGATATGTTATGGATAAACAGACTCTAAGCATCTTATTTAGCGGGAAAATTTTCAAAATACCTAATTATCAAAGAGGATACGCCTGGAAAGAAAAGCAATGGAACGAATTAATTGAAGATATTGATGCTCTTGTTACGGATGAGAGAGTCAAATCACATTATACAGGTACCGTTGTTACCTTTTCCCCCAAGGACAACACAGCTGTTTACAACCGGAAGCCTGTGAAAGTTGTTGATGTCGTTGACGGGCAACAACGCCTGACTACTGTATGTCTTTATGTTGCTGCCATTATTAGAGCTTTGGTTGCAAATGGGGAGCCTGACTATGCACAGGACATCCCTGAATTTCTATATCACGATACTACCTGCCGCCTAACCTTGAACAATTCCACTGATGATCTTTTTTATCAATTGATTAAAGATGGAAAGCCAAGAAGTGAGGTAGCAACACCTCATCAAAAACGTCTAGTTGCAGCTTCTGAAAAGTTCTCAGGTTATATCGAAAAGCAATTGAACGACAAAAACAGAGGGATCGAGCATTTAAAACAACTCTTCGCGGCAATAACGGGTAGCCTAGTGTTTACCTATTACACCATTGAAGAAGAGTGTGAAATCGGAATGACATTTGAACTGATGAATTCTCGCGGAAAAGGACTTTCCATTCTTGAACTGTTGAAAAACTATCTCATGCATTGGATATCAAGGAATGGAACAGATGAAGAGAGAAAGCCGCTAACTGACATTGTCAATAGTGCATGGAGAGATACATACAGCAATATAGGAAAATCCTCTGGAAGCGATGAGCAATGTCTCCGAGTTGCTTGGATTTTGTATTGCCATCATCTGCCAAAAAACTGGAAGGGTTACGATGGATTTAAATCAAAACAATATATTCCGCTTAGGGAGTTTTCTGTTAAAAGGAGAGACGAGGTAAAAGACTTCCTTGCATCTTTTACTAATGGCCTTGCTGAGATATCTAAGCATTACAGTGTAATTGTCTCGCCTGCACAAAACAATACACGGAGTAACCGTGAGCTGGATTGGCTTACAAAAATTCACAACACTGGTAATATTGCCAATTTCCTTCCTCTTATGATAGCTGCACGCATTCTCTGTGAAGACAAAAAGATTGATGAAGATTTGTATGTCAAGTTGCTTGAATCATTAGAGTGTTTTGCATTCAGGGTCTTTTTGATTGAAGGAAAGAGAAGCAATGCGGGTAAATCGAGCTTTTATCGCTGGGGTAAAGAACTTTTCAAGAATGAGCATTCAGCAGAAGATATTGTCAGCTTTGTACACAGCCTAATTCGATACTATTCACCTGAAAACGAGTTTGTTGAAAAGTTGAACAAGCCATCAAGTTGGTACTCTCGACGTCATTCGCTCAAGTACACACTTTTTGAATACGAAAAGCATCTTTTGGATAGCGAGAGTAAGGGCCAAAAACCACGGGTAACGTGGGCGGATTTATCCAGACATTCAACTATTGAGCATATTTTACCGCAAACTCCAAAGAAAGACTCTCACTGGCTCAAAGTTTGGAATGTTGATGATATTAATAAATACCTCCATGATATAGGGAACCTAGTTCTCACAAGAGATAACTCAAGCTATTTGAATTTTGAGTTCGTTAGAAAAAAAGGCGATGTAGGTACTGGTGTTGGATACAGCAATTCCGATATCAGGCAGGAACGAAAAATAGCAACATTCCTTGAATGGGATAAGAAAGCAGTTGAGACTCGTCGAACAGAATTAGTTAAATGGATAACCTGCCGATGGAAGACTGTTGAGGTTGTAGCCGCATCTGACGTGGATGAAGATGCTGATGAAGAGCTAATCAGTGAATGACTATATGTCTGATGTTATAAATCGAACCCAAGACTGCTTGGTTGGCCAGTTCGCCGGTGATGTGCTGGTAAGTCTGGTTAAGTTCCAGTCCCCGGATGGTGTACGAGAACTGGCGAGATGGCGAGACATGAAATACTATTGCAGGTCAGCCTACCGATGAGTCCGAGATGAGTCTGCACCTTGCCCGAATGCTGGTGAAAATGGGTTCGCATGATCCGAAGACAGCACGTAAGGAATATCAATCAGGTCAATAGAGCCATGATGCGATCAGCCCGCTCGGTATCTTCGGAACCGTATTTAAACTGAATCGGGTGGTTGAATAGGCATGAGGGACACTGTTAGGCGCTGTGTACGGTCGAAAGACTATTCCGGCCCAGTTTTAACTCGACTCCCTGCAAAACTGCACAGAGACCGGATATCTGCAAGTACGCCATCCTCGCCCGGAATGCTTCTGGCCGGTTGATGTTCTGGAGCGGTTTGGGCGGTTGATGGAGAAAAGAACATGAATTTATTAGAAGGTAGCTTTGAAGAAAGGCTTAGGAAGATTATCTCATTTGCATGGCAGGTTTTTATGGAAAAAACAGGCACGGACTTGTTGCCGATTACCAAAGAAGCATCAATGCAGTTGCAGTATTCGTATATTTTACAACAGGTTATTCCTCTAATCTGTTTCCATGAAAATGAAACCGTAAAAATTGAACTGGAAACAGGTGTCACAGTTAATGGCAGGAGCCGTGAAATCGATTTAATATTAGACGGAATTAACTCTCAAGGCTGTCACAGAATCGCTGTCGAAATGAAGTGTTATCGGACACTTGCCTCGTCAGGAGGAAAGCGTGGGGCCACTGATATTTTCATGAAGGATGTCTATGAGGACCTGAGCTTATTGGAAGAGTATTGTAACTATGCCGGTTTTAATCGTGGTGTCGCCTTGGTTATGAACGATATGGAACGACTTGTATCTCCAAAGAAAAAAGATGGAAAATGTTGGGACTATGATATTTCACATGGCACCCAAATAAGTGATGTACATCTGACAACTCCGATTGGGGGGAAACAAATCAATATTCGGCTCAACAAAACATACGATTTTATATGGGTCCAAAAGGGTCAATTTTGGTTTTTGGAAAATGAAGGATTGTAGGGATTTGGCCAATCTAACTTGACCTAGAGAGTCGGCTGGCTTTGCTACTTCCGAACTAACAAGTCTGAGGAACTTCAAAAAAAACTAAATAAACACCGAATTCCCGTTCAGATTTGGAAGGTACCGAGACAACGGTGCGGCAATGCAAGGCAGATAAAGGCCCCAAAAAAGACCTTAGACTTCTATAAAATGTTTGACGTTGAAATACACTCACAAGTCAGCAAACACATGAGAAGTCCAATTAAGACCCATGGATACTGAAATCCAGCAATTAAATCTTAATCACAATCAGGATGCCCCATAAGTCTTTCCTTCCATTTTCCTCATTTTCACCCCAAAGGTTGGACATACGGTTGGACACAAAAAAAGGTTTACAACAATATATGTCGTAAACCTTTGATTTATATGGTGACCCCGAAAGGAATCGAACCTTTGACACCAAGATTAGGAATCTTGCGCTCTATCCGACTGAGCTACGGGGCCACTTTATATGAAAACAGGCCGGATAAAGTTATTACCCGCCTGAGCTGAGAAGATATATACAAGTCGGTTTTCTATTGCAAGATTTTTCTTATATTATTTCCAATAAGTCTCAAACTGCGCCACCTCTTTTAAATAGTTCAACATACCGACATAATTCTTATATAAAAAGTGATTATCTATGTCGCATTTTGTTGACAGCGGTATTTTTTCATGCAAATGAAGCAGCAGCTTAACAGTGTTAAGTGATGGAGATTTACTAGATGACAATACATGCAACGACATTAGAAAGCACTCAGCTTCCGCTTAAAATGCTGATACTTGATGCGGCGCGAAAACTCTTTGCCGAGCACGGCTACGCGCAGGTATCCATGCGCAAGCTGGCGACCACCATCGGCTATTCGCCTACTACTATATATCATCACTTCAAAGACAAAAAGGAATTATTCCTGTGTCTGACTGAAGAAACATATCGAGAATTTTTGCAGGCAATAAACGAGATCCTTTCCGTTTCGAAATCTCCGAAAGCTGCACTGAAAAATATTTTGCACACTTTCGTAACAATGGGACTTCAAAATCCTAATGCTTACAGAGTCGGATTTATGATGGAAACAGATCTATGGAATACCAAAGACTCACACTTTGAGCATAATCCTCTGGGCAAAACCATGTACGACCGCATCAACTCGTGCGTGAAAAAATGTATGCCGCCAGGCTCGTCGGAAGAAGATATTCTTGTGACTTCAAATTCAGTTATAGCAGCAGCACACGGACTTACCGCCCTGCTGGTAACATACCCGAACTTCGAATGGGGTCCGGTTGAAAAATTAAAAAGACAAGTCATCGACTCTGCAGTAGACGCAATCGTCTAATAGAATAAAAGGATTTATCAAATGAACAAAAATAGAAAGTCACCAAAAAATAATGTGAGCAAAAAAAGCAATAGAAGCCGTAATCAGGTTGTAGCGCTATTGCAACCCAAAGAAGCTCTTAAACGAGTTGTCAGCCGCTTCCGCTCGCTGCAAAGTCCTGACGGATATTGGGTCTTCGCTCTTGAAGCTGATGTAACTATTCCATCAGAATATATAATGTTCCAAAGATTTCTGAACCGTAAAATGGACCCGAAAGTTGCTGAAAGACTCGGTAACTATATCCGTTCCAAACAGATGCCTGACGGTGGCTGGCCCCTTCATGATCACGACGGCCCTGTTAACATCAGTGCCTCTGTAAAAGCCTATATGGCTCTTAAAGTACTTGGCGATGACAAAGAAGCTGAACACATGGTGCGTGCCCGTCAGATAATCCTTGCAAAAGGCGGCGCGGAAACCGCAAATGTTTTCACACGCATCTGCCTTGCAACCTTCGGACAGCTTCCATGGCACTGCCCTCCGGCTATGCCTATTGAAATCGTGCTGTTGCCGAAATGGTTCTTCTTCCATCTGACCAAAGTTTCCTACTGGTCAAGATCGGTTATTTATCCATTGCTTATTATTTACGCAAAAAAACCTGTATGCAATCTGCGCCCGGAAGAATCCGTTCCTGAGCTTTTCTGCAAGCCTCAAGAAGAATTGATTTATATCGACAGATATAGAGATAAAGGAATGCGGAAAAATCTCTTTATTCTGCTTGATCGTATCATGAAAAGGACAATACATTTAATCCCGGACTCCATTCATAATAAAGCTCTTAAATACGCTGAAAACTGGACCCGTGAACACATGGCCGGACGCGGTGGTATAGGTGCAATTTTCCCAGCAATGGCAAATGCCGTAACGGCTATGAGTCTGCTCGGTTATGATGAGTCAGACCCGGATTACGCACGCGGCCTGCAAGCCGTTGATGACCTCATGGTAGACAGATTTAATGTAAGCGAAGAATCCCCTTGGGAATTCACAGTCGTAACAGGAGGCCGCGAGCTTTCCGCAGCGCCCGAACTTGACATTTCTCCGAACAAAGGGACTGCCGAGAATCTGGAACAATGCATGTGCCAGCCCTGCAACTCTCCTATATGGGACACCTGCCTGACTCTTTCCGCCATAGTCGAGGCCGGAGAAAACATAGACAGCAAACTGGTTCAGAGCACAATTAAATGGTTGTTCGACCAGCAGATATTCTTCAAAGGTGACTGGATTTCGAAAGCTCCAAGCCTTGAAGGCGGCGGATGGGCTTTTCAGTTCGAAAACACTTTCTACCCGGATCTGGACGACACCGCTATGGTCCTGATGGCGATGGCTCGTGCCGGAGTTCTGAAAATGGAAGAACATCGCGAGAATTTCATTAAATCTGTAAACTGGCTCATCGGAATGCAGTGCACAGGCGGAGGTTATGCAGCGTTTGATATTGATAACGACGCTCTCTACCTGAATGATATTCCTTTTGCCGATCATGGAGCACTGCTTGATCCACCTACATCCGACCTGACAGCTCGCGTACTCGAACTGCTCGGTGTTATCGGATACAACAAGAGCTTCCGTCCGATTAAAGAAGGAATTGAATTCCTGAAAAAAGAACAGGAAGACGACGGTTCATGGTTCGGACGCTGGGGTGTTAACTACATATACGGAACTTGGTCAGTTCTTTGCGGACTGCGTCAGGTCGGTGAGGATATGAACTCTTCATATGTCTGCAAGGCTGTTGAATGGTTTGAAAATCACCAGAATAAAGATGGTGGATGGGGTGAAACCTGCCTAAGCTACAATGATCCCCGCTATGCCGGAATGGGCGAATCAACTCCATCGCAAACATCATGGGCCCTGCTTGGGCTGATGGCTGCACACAAAGTAAACAGCAAAGCCGTAAGTAAAGGTATCCGCTATCTTCTCGACACCCAGAAAGACGACGGTAGCTGGGATGAAAAATATTTCACAGGTACCGGCTTTCCTAAAGTCTTTTACCTGCGTTATCACGGATACAGTCAGTACTTCCCCATGTGGGCATTAGGCGTGTACGAACGATTCTCGGCCGGAGAAGATTCTCAGCAAATACTGATGCGTCTCTCATCCCCCTTGGATCTCGGCAAAAAGTGGTAGAAGCGGCGATGAATGATACCATGATTATGAGCTCTGTCGTCCCGGCATATGAAACCGGCCCGGACGACAGAATGCACTACCATTGGCTGATGTGCCGGTTACAGGAAGCAGCAACCATGCACGCCGACCGTGAAGGGTTCGGCGTCGCGCAGTTGGGTGGTAAAAATTGCTTCTGGGTGCTGACCTCCATGCGTATCGAGATAAAAAAACTCCCACGGCGGGAAAAAAACTTTTCTCTTACTACATGGTCAAAGGGCGCGAAAAGACTCAGAGCATTTCGTGAATTTTCTGGATGCGATGAAAGCGGAAATGAAATTGTCCGTGCAAGCTCGGAATGGATGATATTAGATTCCGAAACAGGAAAACCCCTTAATATAGATTTATTAGGCTTAGACCTTCTCCCTAAAACTGAATCTATATTTAAAGATGAATTAAAGAGAATCCGCCCCGGAAAACCTGAAAATGAACTTAATAGTTTCCGCATCCCCTACAGTTCACTTGACGCAAGCGGTCACGTTAACAACACAGAATATTTACGGTGGGGTATGGATGCCCTTCGGACCTACGGCGCTGCCCCGAAAAACATTAATTCGATCCGTATAGCTTTTCTTTCCGAAGTTTTTGAAGGAAACACTCTTAAAATTATGGGCTGTGAAAAAAATCAACAAAAATTTGAGTTGATAGGCTTTAACGAAACCGAAAATAAAACGGCCTTTGCTCTTCAAGTGCAATGAAAAGCAGTAGATGCGCCGCATACAGCTTGACTTATCAAATCTTATTAGATAAAAATACCGCCTTCCATGTCATATAAAAAATGAAATATTTCAGTTCAACGCTGATCTTTTTTCCTTTTTCTTATAATGAGCTCGATCAAAACGATATGCTGCAAAATGCAGTATATTTAACGAATTTAAAGTTAAGATTTTATCCCCGCCAAACGGGATCAATATAAAACGTCTTCCGCAGAGAGAGAGTTGTTATGCTAGTTGCAGGAAATGAAATTGAAGTAGAGCAAGGCGCCACAATCGGCGAAGTACTCAAAGAAGCCCTGTCTAAAAAACAGTTCAAGAGTGCTGTTGCGGCAAAATGCTGCGACTCATTTATTGACCTTTCATCCCCCGTTCCTGCGGACTGCACAACGCTTGAACCTGTCATGGATACGTCTGATGAAGGAATTGAAATAATCCGTCACTCTACAGCTCACCTTATGGCTGAAGCTGTAAAAAAACTTTTCCCCACAGCAAAAGTAACCATCGGCCCTTCAATTGCCAAAGGCTTTTACTACGATTTCGAATACGAACGCCCTTTTACACCTGAAGACCTTGAAGCTATTGAAGCCGAAATGCTTCGCCGTGTAGGAGCTAACGAAGAATTTTCAAGAGAAGAGCTTTCCAGCGCAGATGCCAGAGAAAAATTCGACAAAATGGGTGAAGCCTACAAGGTGGAACTTATTGACGACCTCGGCGCTGAAACTGTTTCTATCTATACAAACGGTGATTTCTGCGATCTTTGTCGTGGACCTCACGTTGCCCGCACAGGTATGCTTAAGGCTTTCAAGCTCCTATCTGTTGCAGGAGCCTACTGGCGCGGCGATGAAAATCGTGCCCAGCTTCAGCGTATATACGGAACCGCTTTTGCGGATGCTAAAACGCTGAAAAAACACCTACACCACCTCGAAGAAGCCAAAAAACGTGATCACCGCAAACTCGGAACTCAGCTGGATCTTTTTTCAGTGAACAACGAAGTCGGCGCAGGAATGATCATCTGGCATCCGAAAGGCGCTCTCATCAGAGCTGTCCTTGAAGACTTCGAACGTAAAGAACATCTGAAACGCGGTTATAGTTTTGTTCAGGGTCCACTTATTCTCAAAAGAGAACTATGGGAACGCTCAGGACATTACGATAACTATCGTGAAAATATGTATTTTACTGAGATTGACGATCAGGCATACGGTATCAAACCTATGAACTGTCTTTCTCATATGCTGGTTTTTAAATCCAGAATTCGCAGCTATCGCGACCTTCCACAGCGCTATTTTGAGCTTGGAGTCGTACATCGCCACGAAAAATCAGGTGTTCTGCACGGATTGTTGAGAGTGCGCTCCTTTACTCAGGATGATGCACACATTCTCTGCCGTCAGGATCAACTCAGAGATGAAATTATCGGCGTAGCAAAATTCGTCGGCGATATAATGAATCTTTTCGGATTTAACTATGAAGCGGAAATCAGCACCAAGCCTGAAAAAGCTATCGGTTCCGAAGAAGATTGGGATAAAGCAACTTTTGCACTGAAAGATGCACTCGATACAATGGGCATGGAGTATTCAATTAATGAAGGTGATGGAGCTTTTTACGGCCCCAAAATCGACATAATTATCAAAGATGCGCTTGACCGTCGTTGGCAGTGTGCTACTATTCAGTGTGATTTTACCTTGCCAGACAGGTTCGACTTAGTATATGTGGGCGAAGACGGTGCGAAACACAGACCAGTAATGCTACATCGCGTCATCCTCGGCTCCATTGAAAGATTCATCGGAGTCCTGCTCGAACACACAGGTGGAGCTATGCCCGCTTGGTTATCTCCTGTTCAGGCAAAAATACTTACTGTTACTGACACTCAGAACGAATTCGCCGAAAAAGTCTTGCGATTTCTGCAAGAAAAGGGCATTCGTGCTGAGGTTGATATACGCAATGAGAAATTGGGCTACAAAGTACGGGAAGCTCAATTAGAAAAGATCCCGTACATGTTGATAATCGGCGACAACGAGGTCGCAGCGGAATCGGTCAATGTAAGGGCCCGCGACGGGGAAGACCCGGGACTCAAGCCTCTTGATGAAGCGGCAGAGCTTATTTCGACCGCCATCAACGAACCATTCAAACGCGGAGGCATGAGCTATAGCTTTTCATAAAGACGGCAGGCGCCCCTATCGCAGGGAAGACGGAGCCCGACGAAACGAACGTATTCGAGTTCCTCAGGTTAGAGTTATTGATGATCAAGGCGAGCAGTTGGGAGTAATTTCAACAGCTGATGCGCTTGAACTAGCTATGAGCCGAGGACTTGATTTGGTAGAAGTTGCAGAAAAGGAAGATCCACCTGTATGCAAGATTATGGACTATGGTAAGTTCAAGTATCAGCAGCAGAAGCGCAAGCAGGAAGCCAAAAAGAAGCAAACTGTCATCCAGATCAAGGAAGTAAAGTTTCGACCAAAAACCGATGAGCACGATTACCAGACAAAGCTCAAGCATATTCGCCGTTTCCTTGATGACGGCGATAGATGCAAGGTCACCATATTTTTCCGAGGACGGGAAATCGTCCACAAGGACAGAGGGTTGATTGTCTTGGAACGCGTCAGAGAAGATACTAAGGATATCGCCAAAATGGACCAGGCGCCTAGATCTGAAGGCCGCACCATGAACATGATGTTGGCTCCTATAAAAAAATAAGGTTTTGTCCGACGCTCTAAGTTGTCGGTTATATCCCAAGGAGGATAGAAAATGCCAAAAATGAAAACTAGAAGAGGCGCTGCAAAGCGTTTCACTAAAACTGGTACTGGAAAATTCAAGCGCCGCAGACAGGGTCTTCGTCATATCCTGACAAAGAAAAATGCAAAGCGTAAGAGCAGATTAGGTCAGAGCACAATCGTTGACAGCGCCAACATTGGTCAAGTCAAACGCATGCTCCCCTACGCATAAAGCTCTTTTTTAAATTAATAGTATTCCTACCCGTGCTTAGATGCATACGGGTGGCCTTTCGGAGGATTCGGAATGAGAATTAAACGTGGTATGGCTGCTAAGAAGCGGCACAAAAAATATTTAAAGATGGCCAAAGGTTTTCGTGGTTCCGGTAGCACTCTGTACCGTACCGCTAGAGAACGTGTAGAACGTTCGCTTTGCATGGCTTACGTCGGACGTAAAGTTCGTAAACGTGAAATGCGGAAACTTTGGATTCAGCGTATTAATGCCGCCGCTCGCTTGAATGATATGTCTTACAGTCGTTTCATCAATGGCCTTTCCAAGGCCGGTATTGAACTCAACCGTAAGATTCTGGCTGACCTGGCCGTAAGCGACACTGTTGCTTTCGCCAAGATCGCTGAGCTAGCTAGAGCACAGGTAAGCTAAAGATGTCGGACGCAAAGTCCCTGCTACAGGAACTGGAAAGCCTGGTCCCGGAGTGTAAAGCTCGTCTGGACCAGGCTTCTTCTTTATCAGATCTGGAAGAACTCAGGATTGAAAACCTTGGTCGCAAGGGTCGCCTTGCCAAGATTATGTCCGGTCTTCCCTCCCTCTCCAGTGAAGATAAACCTATCGCAGGTAAAAAAGCCAATGAAGTCAAAACAGCTCTCACAGAACTGATAGAGGGAAGGCAGTCCCAGCTTGAAAGAGCTGCCATAACAGAGAGCTTATCCCGTTTCGACCCGACTATGCCCGGTCGTACTCCTCACAAAGGATCACTCCATCCTGTCACTTTGGTGATGGATGAAATTTGTGATGTGTTCGTCGGACTTGGTTTTGAAGTCGTAACAGGACCCGAAGTTGAAAACGACTGGTACAATTTTGAAGCCCTGAACATTCCGCCTGAGCACCCCGCAAGGGACATGCAGGATACTCTGTATATTTCAGACTCTATTTTGCTGCGCACGCATACTTCACCTTTGCAGATTCGCACCATGAAGGATAGAAATCCTCCTTTGGCTGCAATCGCTCCGGGGAAAGTATACCGCCGGGATTCAGATCTTACCCATACCCCGATGTTCCACCAGATTGAAGGCTTTCTGGTAGATCAAAATGTCAGTATGGCGGATCTCAGAGGCACGCTTACCGCATTCGTTCATCAGCTTTTCGGACCGAAAACAGAAGTTCGTTTCCGTCCAAGTTTCTTTCCATTTACCGAGCCTAGTGCGGAAGTTGATATTTCCTGCGTTATGTGCGGCGGAAAAGGACATATCGACGGTAAACCTTGCCGGGTCTGCAAACAGACTGGCTGGGTTGAAATTCTTGGTTGCGGAATGATGGACCCCAACGTCATGGAAGCGGTCGACTACGACACCGAAAAATATTCCGGTTTCGCATTCGGACTTGGTATCGAACGCGTTGCTATGCTGAAATACGGCATCGGCGATCTGCGTATGTTTTTTGAAAACGATATCCGGTTTCTAGAACAGTTTTCCTAACCCTTGCTAAGGGATTGCAGGACAGGATTTTTTTATCCTGTCCTGCAATATTATTTTAAAGACTGTTCCCCTTTCACGAACATATTCATAAAAATTTTCTGGTCCGTGCACCTTACGAGGTAAAACCGGACCGCCGGAGGCCCCCAATGCTTTTAAGCATGCAATGGCTACGCGATTTCGTTCCTTACGAAGGCGAAATTCAGGAACTTGGCGACAGACTGACTATGCTCGGCCTTGAGCTGGAAGAAATTTACAATCCTTTCGAAGCTATCTCTCCCATAGTGGTCGGACACATTGTTGAATGTGGCGCGCACCCTGAAGCTGAAAAGCTTTCAGTTTGTAAAGTTGATGTCGGAGAAGCTGAACTTCTTGATATCGTCTGCGGCGCACCCAACGTTGCCAAAGGACAGAATGTCCCCGTAGCAAAAGTCGGTGCAGTTATGCCCGGCGGCCTTAAAATAAAAAAGGCTAAGCTTCGCGGTATTAAGTCTCACGGCATGATCTGCTCCGAAAGAGAGCTTGAACTTTCTGATGCCCATAAAGGCATCATGGTTCTTCCTGAAACATTAAAAGCTGGACAGAATTTTGTAGAGGCGATGAACCTCGAAACAACAATTCTCGACCTTGGAGTCACTCCTAACAGAGCTGACTGTCTTTCTATTTTAGGTATAGCCAGAGAAACTGCTCTCGGCTTCAACTTGCCGCTTACCATGCCTGCACTCAATCTTATTGAGTCCGGTGGCAACGCTGCAGATATGTTGAAAATTAATATCGACGATCCAGACCTCTGTCCTCTTTATCAGGCCAGAATTCTCGAAGGTGCGGCTATCAAACCCTCCCCTGACTGGATGCGTTACCGCCTTCTTTCAGTCGGAGTTAGACCCATCAACAATATCGTTGACGTTACTAACTATATTCTTTTTGAGCTTGGACAGCCCCTGCACGCCTTTGACCGCGATCTGCTGAAAGGCAATTCCATCAAAGTCGGACTTGCTTCCGACGGACTTAAGTTCTCCACTCTTGATGAGCAGGAACGTACTCTAAAAGATTCCGATCTGCTTATCTGGGACTCTGAACGTCCGGTAGCTCTTGCCGGAGTTATGGGCGGCATGAATTCTGAGATCAGCAATGAGTCAAAAAATGTAGTCCTTGAAAGTGCAGTTTTCAGACCCGGATTAATCCGTAAAACAGCCCGCAGACTCTCTCTGCCTTCTGAGGCTTCTTACAGATTCGAACGCGGCGTAGATCAGCAGCTTAATACTTTTGCAATGAACAGAGCCGCTCAGCTTATGAGTGAACTTTCCGGCGCAAAAGTTATTTCAGGAGTTGCCAAGAACGAACCGAAACCTTGGCAGACTCGCACTCATGATTATCGCCATGCCCGCTGTAATTCATGGCTCGGACTTTCACTCGATCCGGAATTCAGCAAAAATGCGTTCACCCTCATGGGACTCGAAGTAAATGACTCCGACGCAGACCGCTGGAAAGTAACCACTCCTTCATTCAGACTTGACCTCGAACGTGAGGCTGATCTTTATGAAGAAGTTGCGCGATACTTCGGTATGGATAAAATTCCTTCCGTTCTTCCTCGCATTTCTAAAACTTTCGATTCAGCTGTACTCGCTGATACACCTTACGGCTTCTTTCGCAGAATTAAGCAATGGGGACGCGGTGTAGGCCTTCACGAAGCTATCAACTACAGCTTTGTAGGTGATGAAGATCTGGATCTACTTGGACTTCCCACCGAAGGACGGGTTCACATAGCAAACCCGCTGAGTGAAGATCAGAATGTACTGCGTACCGAGCTTGCTCCGGGAATGCTGAATACTGTCCGCCATAATCTGGCACAGGGCAATACTCATATCAGAATTTTTGAAATCGCCAAAAACTTTGTGGAAGATACTACATCCGACACAAACACCCGTGAGCAGACCAGAATAGGCGTCATGCTCACCGGACAGCGAAATGCGGCTGAATGGCCGCATGAACACGGCGACGTCGACTACCTCGATATTAAAGGGCTTATTGAGCATCTTATTTGTGACCTTAAACTGGAAACTCCTGAAGTTTCTCTCGTTGAAGGCCACTCATATCTTGAACCTTGTATCAAAATTGAATGCGGCAACGACGAAGTCGGATTCATGGGTATGATCAAACCTGATATCGCTGACAAATATCACGCAAAAAAAGAAATTTGGATGGCAGACCTCAATGTCGAAATCCTGCGTGATAAAGTCATGAATCATGATATTCAATTTGCTCTGCTCCCTGTTTTCCCTCCTTCAAGAAGAGACGTGACCGCAATAGCCCCTGTCTCCCTTCATGCCGAGGCAATCCAAAAGGCAATTCTCGGACTGAAACTGCCACTGCTTGAATCTGTCGAACTGGTTACTGTCTTCACCCCGGAAGGACAGGACACCGAACGCAATATATCCTTCCGCCTGACTTACCGTCACGCCAATAAGACTCTGAAGGATAAAGAAGTAGATAAGGAACATGCAAAAGTGCTTTCCGCTCTGGAAAAAGCGCTTCCTGTTCGTTTCTAATACGACACCATAAATAGAAACTTAATACCCGTGTGGATTTATCCACGCGGGTATTTTAATTTTCACATAAAAATAAAAAAGCTTTCAAAAAAAATTCAAATTGACCTATTATAAATTTAAGATACTGACAAAATTCAGCAGGATGACAAATCCCTCCGAGTCTGTAATAAAAGATTATTATGTCAGTGACTAATTTTTATATACATATAAACGGGATGAATTATGGCGCGTAAGACCAAAGAAGAAGCAGAAAAGACCAGACAAGCCTTGCTCGCATCTGCTTTTAAAGTATTCAGCACTAAAGGCTATGCTAAAACAACACTGCAAGATATTGCTGAGGATTCCGGAGTCACCCGAGGCGCAGTCTACTGGCATTTTAAAAATAAAACAGACCTGTTCGAAAAACTGCTTGATCATGCTTTTCTTCCCGTTCAAAGTATTATTTTTTCTAAATTTGATGAGAAATCCTCCCCTAAAGAAATTCTTGTCACCCTTATGAAGATATGGCTTAACCATGCTACTTCTGACAAAAATTTTCGCACAGCCTTTGAAATAATTTTCAATAAAACCGAATGGTCAGATGAACTTATGCCCTTCAAACTCAAATATAAAGACGAAGAGTTTAAGTTTATCAAGCAAGTTGAATTAATTTTTGAAAGGGGAATTAATGAAGGGGTATTCCGTAAGGATTTAAAACCGGCGGTAGCCTCAGCATTTTATTACTCCAGTCTTTTCGGACTAGCACAATATTCTCTCTTTTTTGAAAAAGAACTTGATATCAATAAAGAAATTGACATGTTTATAAACATGTTTTTACACTCATGCCTATGCAAAAATTAATCACTTTTTTCACACTTTTCATTCTATTACTGGCAAGCTCCGCAAGTTGCGAAGAAAAAATATTGTTCCCGACAAACGAATTCAAACTCGGTTATCAGGGAATGTACATGTATTATGATGAACCGGATATAATGCACGAAAAAGGCATTATGAATGGCGGATTCGGATCATGGACCGGCTATTTCACGGAACACCTGATTATGGTGAATGTGGAAGCTGAGGGTGTTGTAGGTTCGCTTAAATATGACGGACAGCGTAGTGACGGAAGCAAACTTAAATGCGATACTGATGACTATTTCATCAGTGCCAGAGCTACCGTAGGTAAAGGATTCGACTTCGGAGATATCGGCCTGACTCCTTATACAGGAATTGGCGGAAGATATTGGTACGACAATATAAAAACCACCGGTGGATACGAAAGAGAAATTAAACAAATCTACGTGCCTGTTGGTGTAAACATCATAGCAAAAATGGATGATGACTGGTCTGTCGGCGGAACACTCGAAGGAGATCTCTTTCTCGGTGGAGAAGTTAAAAGCAAACTGTCTCAAGCCGGTCCTGAATACTCAGATGCCAAAAACACCCAAGAATTTATGAAAGGCGGTGGAGGAAGGGTTTCCATGTTCATGGAATACGACCTTGATTCTTATTCCGTCGGAGTTGAACCATATTTCCGCTACTGGCAATTTGCCAAATCAAAATCTGACACTGTTCAGTACGGAGGCTCAATGGCAGAAGTTGTTGAACCTAAAAATAAATTCTATATGTCAGGACTCAGGGTTTACTTAAAGTTTTAGTTTAAATTCTAAACCTGACTTTTCAAGATCTATTTACAAAATTTGATCTTAATAATAAATCCCTTGCAAAGTATAAAACTCTGCAAGGGATTTATTATTAACAAAACACTGTAATATACTGTTAAAGCTGGAATTCACCTTTAGCATAGATTACAACTTCACGCCCGTCTTTAAGCTTGGCATATACTGTTTTATCAAGAGTATTTACTAAGTCCCAATGTAGTGCGGAGCTATTGTAGCCCAACTTTTCTTTCAACTCAGCATCAAGTTTAGTCTGATCTCCTGCATAAGTGTCGGCATATGACGCACCGACGGCTACATGACTATTTCCGAACTCTCCGCCATAATTTTCATCATAAAGAGTGTTAGCCATAAACTTATCAATTCTGGAGAAGCGACGATCCGTCAACGAAAATTCTCCGAGACGCGAAGCTCCCGGGTCCATGGCAATCTGCTTTTTAACAAAATCTTCGCCTTCTTTCGCAGAAACATCAGTAACTACCCCATTTTCAAAGGTCAGCTTAACACCTTCAACATAGTTACCGGACCTGAATGAAGGCTGGTCGGCATAAAAAACACCCGAAGTGCCACGCCAGTCCGGTGATATGAATAATTCAAAACTGGGGATATTATGGCCGGAAACACCTATCCACTGCCTCATTTCACCATGCAGGACTGTCAGGTCCATTCCTTCGGAAACAATACGGTAGGACTTAATATCCAGCCCATTAAGCCAGTCTTTAACTTCAGTAGCCTTATTAAAAACGCCCTTCCAACTGGCAGCGGGATCTTCATCATCCAGATAACAGGCTTTTACAATCTGAGCTGTAAAATCTTCGAGTGAAAGCCCGGCTGATTCCGCCATAGCTTTGGTCGGATAAGAACAAAGCGTCCAGCCGAGCTCTCCTTCCTGCTCACGGATATCCATAATATCCCGAATATACTTTCTTGCCACTGCAGACTTTCCGATACGTGATGGATCAACATCTGCCAGATGAGTTAAAGAAGAAGGTGCAAGAAGCACGATAAGCCCGTTAAGTTTTTTAGTTAATTCTTCATCTCCGGGCGCAATGAAAGTAACCTGATCATCATTTCCCGAACCATAAAAACTTTTTTCCATAGAAGGAGTAAGACTTAGTCTCGACACAGGATTCAAGCCTTCGTCTATAAGCCTCTTAAACACAACCTCAGCAAGAGGCAGAGCCTCGGCTTCGTAACGGATCATAATAACGTCGCCCTTCTCGTAGGGCTTAGTTCTGGCGGTAGTAAGGCCCCACCATAAAGCTTCAACATATTTTTCAAGTTGCTTTTCAGTCAACATAATATCTCCTGATTACTTTGCTATATTTATTTGCAGGACAGAGGAACTAATCCCAACGGTTGCATACGTTTTGGATACATTTGAAATGGTAATTACATTAAACAAAAAAGCAATAACATTTAATTTTTTTATCTAAACGAACGAAAAAAGGAACCTCGCACCACAAGGTTTCTTTCGTTTTTCATCACTGGCTCCTTGACACGGGAGAGGCTTGTGGCTATCCAAATTTCAAAAGCCCTGTATCGGGGTGTAAGTTGGATTACTAAATTCAGCTCAACCATATTGTTAAAGACTGCGCAGCCGTTATGGCATATTTTAGTGCAGACTATCAGTGGCTAAAAAATCAATCTTTTGGAGGGTAACACCATGGGCTACGCTATCACTATTGATACAGAAAAATGTAATGGCGACGGTGAATGTGTTGATGTTTGTCCTACCGAAGTTTACGAACTTCAGGACAACAAAGCCGTTGCAGTAAATGAAGAAGAATGTCTTGGTTGCGAATCCTGCATCGAAGTTTGCGAACAGGGCGCTATCACTATCGAGGAACAATAGACCGTTCCTTGTCTTGACAAGTTTTAAAGGCGGGAATCAGGGTTTACCCGGATTTCCGCCTGCTCTTTAAAAAATTTTGGAATCACCGCACACTCAGTATCGATTCCCCGACGGAGCGTAAATTTCTTTTTTGCCCCCTTTTGATCTCACCGCACAGATGGATTATCTCTACAGATTTTAAATTACTGCCAATTACCGTTAAAATGCACTTTTTTCAGCCAGAAGATTGACTGCTGAAATTAAAGACTTAGTTAATATGAGTTTAAGCGGAATCAATTCGCAACTCTTTGATTAATATATTCTACGGAGGTTTAGCTTTGGACTTCACCAATATTTTCGAAAAATATGAAGCCCTTGTTGCAGAAGTGGACAAGGCTTTCAAAACAGTATCCGAACAGACAGATGACGGCATCAAATGCGGAAAAGGTTGCAGCGACTGCTGTCACGCTCTTTTTGACCTAACTTTAGTTGAAGCTATTTACCTGAATCGCAAATTTAATGAAAATTTCCGCGGAATGAAACGCTCAACAGTGATGCAGCGTTCTGACGTTGCCGACAGAAGCATTCATAAAATTAAAAGAAGAGCCTTCAAAGCCAGTCAGGCAGGCACATCTGCACATGAAATCATTAAAGAAATTTCACTTGCCCGCGTCAGATGCCCGCTTCTGGGTGACGACGACCTTTGTGAATTATATGATTTCAGACCTCTCACCTGCCGCATATATGGTGTTCCCATGAACATTGGCGGTGAGGCTCACTCATGCACCAAATCCGGTTTTTCATCCGGCAAGTCCTATCCGACAATCAACATGGATAATCTTCAGACAAAACTCGTTGCACTTAGTACCGAACTGACTGAAAGTATCAATTCCAAACTCAAAGCTCTGCCTGAAATGATTGTTCCTGTATCAATGGCTCTTGTCACAGACTACACTCCTGAATATTTAGGAGAAAACACAGGCAATGCCAAAGAAGAAGTTGAAGCTCCGGTAGCAGCTCCTTCCGAAGCATGCAGCACCTGCTCTGAAGACAAAAGTGCCTGTGCCAACTGTAATTATACAGTTTCACTCGGTGCCGCTCCAGATGCGGAATAAATCAGTCAAGATTCCGAGGAGGCTATATAGTGAGCAAGATAACGTTTGAAGAAATAGAAGAACAGAAGAAGATGATGTACGCCAAGCTTTCGCCACGCAGGCGCAGGTTTGTCGATAAAATTGGATACGATGAATGGGACCCGTTCCAGCTCCCGATGGATCCCATTGACTTGCGTAAAGATGTTACCGGCAGAACTTCTCAGCAGCTTTGCGAAGAGTTTCTGCAAAATGTTCAAGCAAACAGAAACTCCGAATATGCTCAGGCTGCCTCGGAGTTCGGCGTGACTCTGGTAATGAACTTTGAACGAGTCAGACCAATTTTTGACTTTTGTGTTTGGTATAACGAGCATCTTGAAAGAGAAGGAAAAAAGGCCTGATCTTATCAATTTCAAACCTTTTTCGAAACTAAGAGGATACTCCTGTGCAGAAATTTGATAATATTGATGATTACATTACTGATCTTGAAGATAAAAAAGCAAAAAGCCCGAATTGCAGCAATACACGCTACAACCTCGGAGTTGCATATCTTTCCAAAAGAGACTTCATGGAAGCTGAGCGTGAATTTTTAGCTGCTATTGATGAGTCCCCCAAAATGGCTGAAGCATATGTTCAGCTTGGCGGAATTGCTTTCCAGCGCGACGACCTCAAAGGCTGCCTCAGCTACAACATAGCGGCTACACAGCAGCGTCCTTTCTTTGCTGTTCCCTGGGGAAACATTGGATTCGTATACATGCAGCAGGGTGACGTAGAAAAAGCCATCCAAGCTCTGAAACGCGCAATCAAATACGATCACAATTTCGTTCAGGCTCTTTCTACTCTTGGAAGCGCTTACTACCATCAGGGTGAAGTCGAAGACTGTATTGAAGTTTGCGAAAAAGCTGTAAAGCTCGCAGACACTTTCGGCCCAGCATGGAACAATCTGGCTCTATGTTACTCCGACAAAGGAGACTACGCTAGAGCTGTTGAATGCATAGACAAAGCAATTGCAACCGGATTCGAAGTCCCTGCTGAATTTCTTAAGGAAATTGAAGCACACCGTTAATCCGTTCATATAAAAATATTCTTAAAAAAACCTTCCGCCCTTAATTGGACGGAAGGTTTTTTTATTTGCAGATCATTTTTTTTAGAAGTAAAGTCAATCTCGAAAAGTAACACAAACACTCTCTCACACTGCAACCACCTAAAAAGACATATCAAATGCTACCTAAAAAAACAGATACTCCTGAAATAAGTGCCAAATCTATGGCTAAAATTGCCCCGCGACACTTAATAGCTCCTTGCGGGCTTGATTGCTCCCGCTGCGTAGGTTGTGTTGAGGGCAGTGTGGCAGAGCATGCGCTTGCAATAGCAGAAACAATGGGAAATAATTTTCAGACCTATGCCGACCGCTTAAAAACATTCAATCCTGCAATGAATGAATATTCATCTTTCCGTACACTGCTGGACTCCCTTGCAAGCCCGAACTGCGGAGGATGCCGTTCCGAAAACAAAACTTGTCTGCCCTCTTGTAATATTGCCAACTGTGTAAGCGAACGAAACATCGAATTCTGTTTCGAGTGTACCGATTTCCCCGACTGCAAAAAAACAGGACTTCCCGATTCCTTATTAGAGCGCTGGAAAAAAAACAATAACTTAATGAAAAACACAGGGATCGAAAATTTTATCAAGGGGCTGGCAGAAAGGCCCCGGTATCCATAAAATGAATATCTTAAAAAAAATTTCTTAACGGTTGTATTTTTATATTTCTTTGATATTCTTCAGTTACAGACACAAACTTGGAGGACAAAATGTCACTCAGTCATCTTGCAGGAAAACCAGCTCCACCTGAAATACTTGAAAATATTCCTAAACTGGTATCGGCCTATTACACGATAAAACCGGACCCATCCGTGCATTCGCAGTTGGTGGCTTTCGGAACATCAGGTCACAGAGGCTCATCCTTTGACGGTTCCTTTAATCAAGAACATATCTGGGCCATAGCCCAAGCCATATGCGAATACAGAACCTCAATGGGCTACACCGGACCCTTGTTCATAGGAAAAGATCCGCACGCTCTTTCCGAGCCGGCACAAAGTTCCGCACTCGAGGTTTTTGCTGCCAACGGTATTACCGTCTTTGTAAATGACAAAGGATACACTCCTACCCCGGCAATTTCACACGCTATTCTTTCTTACAACAAAGGAAGAAAAGACGGCTTTGCAGATGGAGTAGTAATCACACCGTCTCATAACCCACCCCGAGATGGTGGATTTAAATATAATCCGCCCAACGGCGGCCCGGCCGGCACAACTTCCACCAGCACTATTCAGAACAGGGCTAACGAAATTCTGAAAAACGGTCTTAAGGATATTAAACGCATTCCTTTGAATCGTGCATTTTCAGCGGACACAACCCATGAATTTGATTTTGCGACTCCATATATAAACGACCTCGGTAATATCGTAGATATGGAAGCTATTGCAGCGGCAGGGCTTAGCATCGGTGTTGATCCGCTCGGCGGGGCTGCAATTGATTTCTGGGAACCCATTGCTGAAAAATACGGATTAAATCTCAGCGTAGTTAATAAGAAAATCGATCCTGCCTATTCTTTTATGCACGTAGATAAAGACGGCAAAATCCGTATGGACTGCTCATCTCCCTACGCAATGGCAGGGCTGATTGAACTTAAAGATAAATACGACATTTCCTTTGCCAACGATCCGGATACAGACAGACATGGCATCGTTACCAAAAGCCGCGGGCTGATGAATCCGAATCATTATCTCGCTGTCGCAATTGAATACCTCTATACAAACAGACCTCTATGGAAAAAAGATCTGGTTGTCGGAAAAACTCTTGTTTCAAGCTCAATGATAGACCGTGTTGCAAAATCCATTGATCGCAAACTCATGGAAGTTCCGGTAGGATTCAAATGGTTCGTGGAACCACTTCTTGCCGGCACCTGTGGATTTGGAGGTGAGGAAAGTGCAGGTGCATCCTTCCTTAGAAAAGACGGAACAGTCTGGACCACCGATAAGGACGGTATCATTATGAATCTTCTCGCAGCTGAAATAACTGCGAAAACAGATAAAGATCCCGGCGAGCACTATACAGACCTTGAGAAACGATTCGGACACCCTGTTTATAAACGGGTTGATGCCCCCGCAACCATGGAGCAGAAAAAAGCTTTCAGCATATTAACGCCTGATATGGTCAAGGCAAAAACCCTTGCCGGAGAAACTATCGAAGCACGACTGACTGCTGCCCCCGGTAATGGCGAAGCTATCGGCGGACTGAAAGTTGTGACCGAAAACGGCTGGTTTGCAGCCCGACCTTCAGGTACAGAATCAATATATAAAATTTACGCCGAATCATTCAAAGGACTGGCTCACCTTGTAGCTATTCAGGAAGAAGCCGGAAAAATAGTTAATGAAGCCTTTGAACAGGCTCTTAAATAAAAGTCATCAAAAAAATTCAAAAAAAATGAGCAACCCTAATGTGATGGGTTGCTCATTTTTTTAACTTTTTTCACTATAGTTAATTCCTCAGTTCAGCCCCCACCTTTTCCGACTCAACTGAAAATTTCTCAACAAAACTGTATACAGCCTCTGAATCTTGACAAAGCACCGCTTTTTCCAATTGCATAGAAACTTCACATGCACGGGTTGCACAAATCGCAGCACAACTGCTTTTAAATGTATGAACAATTCTCTTAGCTGTTTCATGATCATTGCTGAGAACAGCATCATTAAATTTTTTAATTTCATGTGGTACTTCAACTATAAACATATCGCAAAGTTCACGATAAAGAGCCTCATCACCATTATACATTTCAATAGCTTTCTCTCTATCAAGAACTAAACTTACACTACTCTCAACATCTGCCTGCTTTTGAATTGATGAATTATCCACATTTACAACCTTTAAAATTGCATCTTGTAAATCTGAATACTGAACAGGTTTAGCAATATAATAATTCATTCCGACCAGTTCACATTTTTCCTTCACTCCAGCCATAGCATGGGCAGACATTGCAATAATGGGAATTTTTTTATTAGATTCACCAGCCTCTTCGCTACGGATACGCCTGGCAGCTTCAAAACCGTCCATTTCCGGCATCTCAAGATCCATCAACACAAGATCGACGTCTAACACGGCTAGTCTGCTTAGAGCCTCAACTCCGTTCGAAGCAACATAAACACTATGCCCCATTTTCTGCAAAAGACTGCTCGCAACCCTAACGTTGATAGGATTATCCTCAACAACTAAAATTCGACATGCTATTTCTAAACTTCCAACCAAGTTACAGTTTCCATCTATATTATCTGAAGTAAGCTTCGCAGGGTCGCCATGTTGTAAAATGACATCAAAAGTAAAAATACTACCGTATCCTTCAGAGCTTCTAACCCCTATTGAACCACCCATCATTTCTACAAGCTCACGGGATATAGCCAGCCCCAAACCGGAACCGCCGAACTTTCTTGTAGTGGAGTCATCAGCTTGCCTAAAGCTTTGAAAGATAAGAGACTGCTTGGCTTCGGGAATACCTATCCCGGTATCTCTTACTGAAACTTGAAGAACAATACATTCATCATTTATGCTCTCCAAAGCTGAAATCTGGACAAACACACCACCCTGCTCAGTAAACTTCACAGAGTTACCTACAAGATTATATAAAATTTGCTTAAGTCTTGCTTCATCCCCGCAAACAACATCAGGGACTTCTTCATCAATATCAATATTAAGAACCAAACCACGACTTAAAGCTTGAGGTTCCATACTTTTAATAACAGCACGAAGGGATTCACTGAGGCGAAAATCTTTCTTTTCCAGCGTGAGCATACGGGCCTCAACCTTTGAAAGATCAAGAATATCGTTTATTAACGTAAGCAACTGATTTGCTGAAAGACGAACTATTTCTAAATTTTCAGTCTGCTCATCCGTTAAATCAGACCGCAAAGTCAAATCAGTCATTCCGATTACCCCGTTTAACGGAGTCCGAATCTCATGACTCATGGAAGCGAGAAAACGAGATTTCAAACCATTAGCTTTTTCAGCCGTATCACGCGCCTTAATAAGTTCGCGCTCCATTTCTTTACGACCGGTAATCTCAATAAAGGAGGCAACAGCTCCGCCGGACCGGCCTCGCATAGGAGTAACCTCCAGCATATGCCAAAAACTTTCACCTTTTTGTTTACCTTCAATAGAAAACTCAAGCGAATATCGATTTGTCTCGCCGCTTACAACCGAACCAACTCCTTCAAGCAATAGATCAATGTCTTTAATAAGACATCCTGAGGACTCAACAGCCTCCCTGAAATCCAGTCCTCCGAGGTCCACTTCCGAACGTCCGGGCGCAAATAAATCACGCCACGATTCATTAGCTGCTATCAATTTTGCGTCAGTATCAAGAACAGCAATTTTAGCTGACATCGAAGCCAAAACGGAGCTTAACTGTTCCTCTCGGGCAATTAACTTCTGATTAGCAATGTCAAGTTGACGCGATTGCAACAGCGTGTTTTCGTAAGTGGCAAGAAGTAAATGAAAAACCTGCCCGAAGTCAGCCTTCAATGAATGTTTCTCACCGTGAAATTCAAAATCAACTTCCTGCATCATCCCTTGATCGGAATCAAATGGACCATGCTTAAAAACAGATTCTATTCTGGAAAGTAAAAAAGCTTCATCGTAAGGCTTGGTAACAAAATTTGTAGCCCCGCTTTTAAGACCTCTGACAATGTCTCCGGGCTCGGAAAGACTTGTCAGCAGTATGACAGGAACAGTTTTATACACAGGATTGCTGCGAATATGCTCACACAGCTCATATCCATCCATCCCCGGCATAACAACATCACTGATTACCAAATCAATTTTTTTATCGGCAAGAATATTGAGAGCCTTTTCACCATCAGAAGCAAGCGAAACGCTAAAACCTTTCACGCAAAGGAAATATTCAAGTTTAACAGCCTGAGTAAGACTGTCTTCGACTACAAGAATATGGTAGTTACTCAACGCTCTTCTCCGTAACTTTCAAGAACATAGCGAGTGATATCTTCACCTATCTTTTCGAGAGGCAAAACCGACACTGCTGCTCCTAATTTAACAGCTTCACCGGGCATACCGAAAATAATTGAAGTTTCTTTATCCTGCGCAATGGTATACCCCCCCTTGCGCCGGATATCCAGTAAACCTTCAGCCCCGTCACGCCCCATTCCGGTAAGCAACACCCCGACAACTCCATCTCCAAGGTTTTCTGCAGCAGAACTGAACAGCTCAGCTATTGTTGGACAAATCCCATTGACGGCAGGTCCTTTTGAAAGGCTAACTCTTCTTTTAGATGATATCTGAATGTGGTGGTCTTCCGGAGCAAAATAAATCACGCCAGCTTGTAATATTTCATTTTGAGCAACAATTTTTACATTATGCCCAGTATTCTCACTCAGCCAATTAACCATTCCCTCTAAGAATCCGGTAGATATGTGCTGCACAATCAAAACAGGTACATTAAAATTATTCGGCAGAGACAAAAGTACCTGCTTGACAGCCTGCGGACCTCCGGTTGAGGCTCCGATACAGACAATCTTCGCCGCCGCATTTTTCCTTTTATACTCAAAAGCATCGGACCCCTCAGGCGAACTGAGAGCATCCTTTTTTTTCAATTTAATCCGACGACGAACAACTTTTACTTCAGACATCAGACGAACTGACATAATAATTTCAGCCATCTTCTCATTAAAAAATTTATCATTTATGGCCGGCTTGTTATGAAAAGCAAGCGCTCCGGTATCAAGCATTTTAAAACCGAGTTCCGCATCGGAAGCACTGTAGACGGCACTGATAATAACGATAGGTACAGGATTCTGTTCCATAATAAGACGGGTAACCACAAAACCATCATAGTCTGGCAGATTAACATCCATTGTAACAACATCAGGCTTTAATTTACGAACCATCCGGAGAGCTGATTCTCCGTCCTCAGCACATCCCACAACCTCGAAATCAGGCTCACGCGAGAAAAATTCAGTAAAAAACTGACGGACAGAGATAGAATCGTCCACAATTAAGATTTTAATCACTGCAACTCCACTTTAAATTTAAGCAAATCAACGTACTAAATAATATATATTGCATTATATAAATGCATTGAAGTCACAATCAAAAGACATAGAAAGGAAATTACATATCAAAAAAACTTAACGCAAATTAAGCTAAGCGTTGAATAACCTCAAGCAAATTACCCTGATCAAAACTAGACTTGATTATATAAGCATCTGCACCAGCCTCAACCCCTTTTTCGCGATGCTCCTGTGATCCTAATGACGTTACCAAAACTATCGGCAAATTAGCACTGCCGGACATTTTTCTAACTTCAGATGTGAGAGTAAAACCGTCCATATGCGGCATTTCAACATCAGTAACAAGAAGATCCGGCAACTCAGCCTTGATTTTATTAAGTGCATCAAGACCGTCTACAGCTGTAAGGACTCTATATCCTGCGGCTTCAAGAACATTTTTAAGAAGCGTACGCGAAGTAATAGAATCCTCTGCAACAAGAATTGTTTTGACCGTTTTCTCACCTTTTTGATGTGAAAATGTTTGCCCCTTAGCGCCGGAACTTACGCCAAGAGCAGTGCGAATCATATCCGGAGCATGTAAAATGGGCACAAGTCTTCCCGAGCCAAGCACGCTGAACCCAGAAACATTACGCACTCTTTTCAAAAGCGGCCCCATAGCTTTGGCCATAACATCTTGTTCGCCATAAAGCTCATCCATACTGACAGCTACAGTCTTTACTCCTTCCCCCATTATAAAGGCTGGAAATGTATTTTTTTCAACTTTTCCAGAATCAAGTTCCAGCACATCGGAAAGACTAATAATAGGAATTGGCCGGTCGGAATAGACAATTGATTCTCTGCTGCTGACTGATTGAATATCTTCCTGCCGGACCAGCACAACCTTTCTCACCCCGGATTTCGGAACAACAAATTTTTGCCCGCACGATTCAACAACAATCCCTCTGAACGAAGTCAACGCAACGGGGATATTCAAAACAAACCTTACCCCTTGCCCCAAAACACTCGTAACCGCGACACTTCCACCAAGAGACTCGACTGCGTCGCGGACGATAGCCATCCCAAGGCCTCTTCCTGAAATATCTGTAATAATATCACTGGTGGACATACCGGAAAGAAAGATCAACTCCAATGCAGATCGACGGTCCAACTCAGAAGCTTCTTCTTTACTGAACAGCCCCTGCTTCAATGCAAGTCCCTTTATTTTTTCTGAGTCAATTCCCCGCCCATCATCTCCGATTACAATTTTGACGACATCTCGCTCAGTCTGCGTAATATCAATAAAAAATTTCCCGGCAGAAGGCTTTCCTTTTGCCAACCTGTCTTCGGGAATTTCAATACCATGACCAACCGAATTACGTACCATGTGCATAAGAGGATCATGGAACATCTCAAGGACTCTGCGATCAATCCTAACATTATCACCACTGACTTTAAACTCGCATTGCTTACCCGTCTCCGCACTGAGCGTTCTGACTATCCGAGGAAAATCATCCAGCAAAGAAGAAAAGGGTAGCAGCATAGAACTCTTGAATTCACTTAAAAGCGTATCCACTTTAGAAGATAATTCCCAATGGGCTTTGTAGGAGACAGAAGCAAGCTGACCGAGTCTTTTTGAAAACGACTCAACATTTTTCTCCATCTTTAAATAAAAAGAAGCTTCATTTTCATTCGCAGAACTTTTCTTTTCTGTAATAATCTCTTTAAAAAATTTTGAAAACTCTGAAAATTTACTATTTAAATCATCCGCTTCCTGAGCTCTTAATTTTTGAGAATTTCGAGTGGAAAGCAGATCTTCTGTCTGCAACAACAAACCTGTAAGAAATGAAGAACTAATCCTGACCGTCTCAGTCATGGACATCCTAGCTGGAGTAGCCGTGATTTCAGCTAAATCACAGCTTGAATCAGGATCGCCCTTAGTTGCAACTTCAGATTTAGATTCAGAATTGTGAGAATTGACTGAGCAGGAAATAAGAGCGGGAGATTCAGTAAATTCTTTCATTTTTGCAAGAGCTACAACTATAGGAGCAGAAGAAAGACTAGCTTCGGAGCTATCTTCTTTATGAATAAGATCTTCAAGGATATCGAGCCAACCGATCATTGAACCGGCTACTTCCTTTGACGGAATAAGACCACTTTTCTTAAGAACAGAAAAAAAAGATTCCAACGTCTGGCAGAAACGCTCAACAGCGCCAAGTCCGACAGCTCTTGCAGCCCCTTTCAAACTATGTACTTCACGATATGAAGATTCAATCAAAAGAGCTGCCCCCTTTGGATCTCCTCTTTTTTCCAACTTCATAAAATCAGAAGAAAGAACCTGCAGCCGTTCTCTGCACTCCCCTCTGAAAGCTCCGAGAAGCCTTTCTCGTAAATCTCCGTCAATCTTGGACATTTATCTTATCCGAATAGTTTATAGATCTTGCTGAGGATCTGATTAATGAAGCATTCCACTAAGAAAAAAACTACCTGTTACTTATCGACCCGCCGACAACTTCGTTTACAATCAAAGCGGGATCAATCAAAATTTTAGAACCATCCAATACAACAATTCTTTCGTTAATTATCCCTACCGAAAATCTATCAGAAGCCGCACTGCCGACAGAAAGAGGCTTAATCTCTTCATCCAAAACAGAAAAAACATCCGTTATTTCATCGATTAAAACACCGAATCCCATCTCAGATGAGGACAAAAAAAGCACCTTATTTCCTGACACTTCATCCACCCGATTATCCCTGCCGGGGAGTCCTAAAAAAGAGCATAGATCAATTACCGGACATATATGCCCGCGAACGCTTACAATACCCTTAATAAAGTCGGGAGTGCATGGAACAGCTACAATTTCTTCAGGCTCTAGAACTTCCTTTACTATGGAAGTATCAAAAGCATAGGCATCACTCCCCAAATTGAATTGAACATAATCCCGAGAGTTTCCGCTTCGATTAGTATCCGTTTCTAATTCAGCTAAAGTTATTTTGCGGGCAAGCTTTATTGCTCTTTCATTGAGCAATTCCAGAGCATTTTTATTTTTTTTCATAATTTTGCCGTTATTCAAACAATATTATTTTTTACCAGTTTTATCATTTCAACGAGCCTTCCTGCTGTGGCTCCATCAGAATGGGGAACAGGCATATCCTTGTCAATCTTTTCAAGCTCTTGCAACGAAATACGAAAATGACGCACAGCAGCAGAATTATTCTTTTGAGATAAATAAATATTTCCGAGAACAAAATGAGCCATGATAAAACTGCCATCAAGAAAAACTGCTTTACGAATTTCACATAAAGCTGCATCAAAATCACCCTCAGCCATTCGAATTTGCCCCAAAAGGAAATGAGGATATGAGGCAACCCTGTCTGCCTCAATTGACTTATTGCACCAATGAGCAGCTTCATCCAATAAACCGGAGTCAGCCTTTATCTCAGCAATAGCGAGAAGGACTTCAGCCGCAGTACTACGCGGTAAATTGTTATCAAGCGATCTTTTTAACAGAGACAGGGCCGCGGCGTAGTCTCCTTTTTCTCTAAGAACACAAGCCTCTTCAATCGGGTTTAAATTTTCGGGGGATACAAAATTATCAGCAGGACCGCTAACAAGATCAGAAGCAGCATATGGTTCAATGCGGTCATGAGCGAGCGGATCAGGTTCAGGATCGCAAAAAATATAATTATCGCTATCAAAATTTAACGCATCATCAAGGTCATCGCCATCTGACAATTCATTAAATTCCTTTTCATAAAAATTATTCAGAACTTCATTGAAATTTTTTGATAAATATTCTTTGTTCTTTCTAAAAACTAAAACAGACCCGATACTTACATGTTCAAATTTGCCATGAGCAATAACTAATGCAGATTCACTGGGGGTAACGACTAACCATCCGCCGGAATTAAGGCTTTCCCATATTTTATCCAGAACCAGCCTGACTCCGTTTTCTGAAAAATATATCAACACATTCCGACACAGAACAACATCCATGCCCCATAAGTACGTCGGAAGTGCATCGCCGATCAGGTTCAGCCTTGAAAAACTAACCATGTCTTTGATTGATTGGTCCAACTGAAAAAAATTGGGGGCGCCCGGCTTGAAATAAACCTCTTTAAAATTATTGGATTCGATGCGAAAAGACCATTTACGATAACGACCTTCAGCCGCTTTAAGGAGAGCTTCACTATCAATATCTGTCCCGAATATCTCAGAACACACCTTCGACCTACGGCACATCATAGCAACAGTGTATGGCTCTTCACCCGTAGCACAGGCCATGGACCAGACTCGGACAGCGCCATATCGACCGCTTCCATTGCCATTTATTTTCAGCAGAATATCCCGTTCTAAAACTTCCAGCGTTCCGGGGTCACGAAAAAAGTATGTTTCACCAATAGTAAGCTGATTAATAAAAAGTTCGAGAGCTTTTTCACCGACTTGAGGCGACAGAAGATAATCAAGGCACTCTTCAGCTGATTTAAATTTACCGAGCTCACGTCCGGCTTTTACAACAGCAGCTTTTAAATCATTCCACCTGTCAGGAGAAAATTTTAATCCATAAATATCTCTGACCATTTGAGACAGAAGATCTATTTTTTCATCGGAAATAAAATCAATCATCCGTATCAATCTCTCCCTGCTTTACAAATGCTTCAAGAGCTTCAGACAAAGTCTTTTCCTGTTCTGAATTCAAAATAGAATTGAGATCCTGCACCAATATTATATCTTCCCCCATGCCGGCGAAAGATTTCAAATAAAAAACTCCGGGCCAAATCTGGTTTGATTCCTGAGACATGCCGGGAGGTATCTCAATTACATCATTTACTTCGTCTGCAAGAATGGCGATCTTCCTGTCCCCTAATCGGCTGAAAAGTAAACGGTCGGAAAGAATAACATCCCGCTCTTCATTGCCGATCTTTCTGCGCACTCCGACAACCGGAACAATTGTTCCACCGTCACTTACAACCCCTAAAACCGGATACGGTGCGTCCGGTACAGGAGAAAGCGAAACCGCCAGCTCGACCTTATCGACAAGAGAAGAAGACACAGCAAATTTACAGGAGTCAACTTTAAAGACAACATAATCATGTTCATTCATAGACAACTCCTCCGCAATGATAACAACAAATTACTTCTTGTTTGACTGAGATTTATCCAATAATTTTTTATACTTTTCCATAACCCTGACAGCGTATTTTTTTGAACGTTCCGGAAGATTATCCGGAGAGCCTGTATGATATGCACCTATTGCCCGCCAGTTATACCCATAGCGATCAAGACAATAACGCAATATCCATGCTCCGAGTCTGACATTTTCTTCAGGATCAAGAGCCTTAGCAGCACTGAGATTAAATTTCCTGAGCCAATAAGAATTAACCTGCATCAAACCGACATCATAACTTTTAATCTTATTTTTTTTCAGTACAGCCAAAGCCTCATCCTTTGATTCAGGATAAATGCTCTGCCCTTCGATATTCAAAGCCCATGGATTGTAGCCGCTTTCATGATCGGCAATAGCACGTAAAATTTCCGGTTGCAGAGCAAATTCCTGCGCTACCTGATTAAAAAGAGGAGCCACCGAAATGCGTTGTCCACTTCCTAATTTTACACGTTGCTGAACATCGTGTCTGAATGTCTGCGAGAATTCTCTTTCTTCATTGATCGGAATAAACATAAGGAACGCAATAGTACCGCATACAATAAGGTATAATGCGATTAAAAATCTTGGCACAGTCTTAAAGTCTTGAGCGAACCTGCTCAGCCTCTATATTTTTACCTTGAACTTCAAGTGCCATAGCAAGAGTTTCCCAAAATTCTTCTTTTCCGGGTTTAAGAGCAGCACTCTGACGGGCAAGAACCTCGGCAATCTGAGGATCTTCTCCACTTTCCAAATAGAGCCGGGCCAAAAGATTCATAGCGTAGGCATCGTTATGATTGGCGTTCAGTGCCAAATGAAGATATTCGCGGGCTTTTTCCACATCTTGACGTGCGTAGGCAATTCTCGCGAGATGTCTCATGGTGAGAGAATCTCCGCCTTTAAGTTCCGAAGCTTTAAGATAAAACTGCTCCGCCTCATCAAGTCCGAGATCCTGCTCTGCCAGCACTCCGAGCCTTACAAGGCTGAAAACATTGCCAGGTTCCAACTCGAGGCAGCGTTCGTAAGCATCTCTTGCTGTTTCGCGATTCCCGAGCATCTGACATGCCCAACCCAGATTATACAGCGCCATAATATTGCTGGGTGTTATTTCGAGAACCTGCTCAAACTGCTTGCGCGCCTGTTCCGGCTTACCGAGCTGGGCATAGCATATACCGAGTGAGTTACGCGCTAAAATATTATCAGGATCAGCCAGAAGAGCCAGTCTGAACTCTTCTACTGCGCCATAAATATCACCATCAACATAAAGTCTGTCAGCAGCGATATTAAGCGAAACAGAATCAAACTGTGCGACCATGGGCTTTTCCATCATCATTGCATGGTCAAGTCCCTTACGGCAGTTATCAAGAATTTCGCTGCGCCTGTAATTCAGGAACGGAAATGACGCCAGCCCGGCGGATAAACCGATATCGAAATCAGTTTCGCACTCTCTGACAAGTTTCAGAATCATTTCCATAACAAAATCAGAATCCTGTTTCGGAAAAAAGTAAATCAAGCTGTTCAGGCTATACCGGCCACCTGTATGGGAAACTTCAAAAACGTTCTCAGCTCTTGATGCAACCTTCTGAACTTCGGCATCGGTAAGTTTCTGAAAATTGCCGCCCTGATCGGCAGGTCCGGCCGCAAGCCTTAACACTGCGACAGAAAAGTTATCCATATTCTGCCGCAATCGACTGTAGCGTCCGATAAATTCTTTATAGCGGAAAAGCCCGGTAACAATATCCCGCTGGGGAGTTGCCGAGGACTCCGGTCCGGCCTGTGCATCAAAAAAGCTATCCTTCTCATCAAGCAAAGTAAGCCTGTCACCGGCCGTTACAGGCCACGCCGTATCACTCAAATGAAGGATTTCAGCGAAGGCAATCTCTTCCTGTACTTCAATGACAACAACTTCAGCCTTATACATAGTAGGATAAGTACCCGATATTCTTTCATCTTCTGTAAGTTTAGCCTGAGCTCCGGACTGAAAGTCAGGAGACCACACGAGAAATCTTCCACCCTCACGAGTGTCAACGCTCTGCCCAATGCTGAGAGCAAGGCGTTGCAACGGAAGCACTTCAAGAACTTTACCGCCCTTCTGTAAAATATCGGAATACGCAAAAACACAATTTCGACCGGAATCTTTCGCAGTGGCAACAGCTTTAGCAGCCTTACGCATAAGAATTCTGCCCTGCTCGGTTGCACTCCGCTTAAAATGAGGCCCTGAAAGACTTTGAGGATAATTTGCAAACCCGGCACTGGTACTGATCTTTAAAATATCACCTGTCACAGGGTCCTCGACAGGAATACGCTCGACAATTAAACGCATTTTTTCAGCAAGCTGAGCACAGACTTTGGGTCTTCCGTCAGGAATAAGGAATGCGAATTTATCTTCGAAAAGGCGAGCACAGACTACGGACTCGAATGCAGCTTCACTGACAGCTCTACCGACTTCCGCCACAATAGAATCACCTAAAGTATATCCGTAGCGGTCATTAATGCGCTGAAAATTATCAAGATCAAGAACAACAACCCCGACAGAACCGCTGAAAGTAGGAATTCCCGGATCTTTACACCCACCCGGTGCCGGCATCATGCAATTTTGAATCAGATCCAGCTCTTTGACCAGCTTGACCATGAAATGTTCACGAGTAGCCATTCCGGTGAGGCTGTCTGTAATTGAGGTTTTATAAAGCAAAATTTTTTCAAGAGAGCTTGTCGCTAATGCCTCAAGATATTGAGGAGCAGTCTTTGGCGCTTTGATATTAACGCCTCTGGCTATAAAATAGCAGAGATCGCGCCCTTGCAGCTTCAAAGGAAGCATTAAATGTTTCTCTTCCAGGTTATAGCGCGTGGCAAGAGGCTGCTGCGCCTTTCCGGCTACAGGCTTAGGAAAATAAAGGCTGTAGGAGTCAAAAGGCAGAAACTCATAAATCAGATCCTTAAGTGTATGCTCATACCGGATCAGATCTTGCGGAGTCAGACATATTCCATCTTTAAAAAGGCTGTCCTTGTTCATAAAAAAGGCAATAACCCGCAACGCGCTTCAATACAAGCAGCTATTTAAACCGTGTGGCAGAATATTTTTTAAATATTGTTTTTTAGTCACCAAAATCGCCCCCAAACTATGGACAGCCGAAACTGATGAGAGTAACTCAAAACCCCTGCCTATCATTGTCTACAAAATTAATTTTAAGTATAAGCAACCTGCAAAAGGTAACCGAATATGATCATAATTAAAGATCCAAAAGAATTGCAGCAAATGAGCATTGATCTGCGCCGTCAGGGAAAAACCATCGCTCTGGTCCCGACAATGGGCTATTTTCATGAAGGACACCTTAGTCTGATGGACGCTGCCCAAAAAAAAGCTGATAAAGTTATTGTATCTCTTTTCGTCAACCCTACACAGTTCGGTCCAAATGAAGACTTGGACAACTATCCGCACGACCTGCAAAGAGATTCAGACCTTGCTCGCGAAAGAGGTGTTGATATCCTTTTTGCACCGGAAAAGAATGAAATGTACTATCCCGATCATTCCACATGGGTCGAAGTTCCCGGTCTAGCCACAAATCTATGCGGAAAATCACGCCCTGTGCACTTTCGGGGAGTAACCACAATTGTGACCAAACTCTTTATGACCGCACTCCCGGATATTGCCGTTTTCGGAGAGAAAGACTGGCAGCAACTTGCTATAATCAAGCGAATGGTAAGAGATTTAAATATTCCGGTTGAAGTCGTAGGACATCCTATCGTCCGTAACTCTGAAGGATTAGCTTTAAGCTCCCGCAATGTATATTTGACTGACGATGAAAAAAAACTTGCTCCTCTGCTCCAGAAGGGACTAAGGACAATTAAAGACCTTGTCGATAAAGGTGAACATGATGCCGAAATACTCATTAATAAACTCACTGAGTTTTATAAAGAAATGATACCCGGCAGTGAGATTGACTATATACAAATCGTACACCCCGAGAATATCACGGTAATTGAAGAAGTAAGCGGCCCGGCATTGTGCGCTGTGGCTGTCCGTTTCGGAAAAGCAAGATTATTGGACAATTTGCTCATTAAACGGTAGGGTGCATGGGTTATTTGGTCCTGTTAATAAAAACAGAACGCAAGCTTTATAATTTCTAAAAGAGTATTAACGGAAAACGTTTCTGTTAAACTCAGTTTCATTTCACTTCAGGAGGAACTTTAATGATCTGCAGCAAAGGCAAGTACTTTTTTACCTCTGAATCCGTAACAGAAGGTCACCCAGATAAAGTGGCCGACCAGATTTCCGACTCAATCCTTGATGCCCTGCTCACGCAGGACCCCAATGCAAGAGTAGCATGTGAAACTCTGGTAACCACCGGCATGGCTTTCATCGCCGGCGAAATTACTACAAGCGGATATGCCGACTTTCAGGCAATCGTTCGCGACACTATCCGTGAAATCGGCTACGTCAATTCAGACATGGGTTTTGACGCAGACACTTGCGCGGTTATCTCTTCTATCGACAAACAGTCTGTAGATATTGCTCAGGGTGTTGACCGCAACTCCCCTGAAAATCAGGGTGCCGGCGATCAAGGTATGATGTTCGGTTTCGCATGTAAGGAAACTGACGCACTCATGCCTGCTCCTATTTACTGGGCACACAAGCTGTCCCGTAAACTTGCAGGCGTCCGCAAAGAAAACGTTCTAGACTACCTTCGTCCTGACGGAAAAACAGAAATATCCTTTGAATACTTCAACGGCAAACCTGTCCGCATTGCAGACGTTGTTATCGCTGCCCAGCACGATGACGGAATCGAACAGCAGCAGATTTATGAAGATATCAAAAGAGAAGTAGTTCTCGCAACTCTTCCTGCTGATATGATTGACGAAAAAACCAAAATATACATTAACACCACTGGACGCTTCGTAATCGGCGGCCCCATGGGTGACTGCGGCCTTACCGGACGTAAGATCATCAATGACACCTACGGTGGAATGGGTAATCACGGCGGCGGCGCTTTCTCCGGAAAAGACCCGTCCAAAGTTGACCGTTCCGGTGCATACATGGCTCGCTACATTGCCAAAAACATCGTAGCTGCCGGCCTTGCAGAACGCGCGGAAGTTCAGGTTGCTTACGCTATCGGCGTGGCTGAGCCTGTTTCTGTTCTGGCAACTTCTCACGGAACCGGTGAGGTCGACGATGAAGTCTTGACTAAAGCAGTCAAAGACGTATTCGACCTGCGCCCATGGTACATCTCTCAGAGACTTGATCTCAGACGTCCTATCTACAAAGATTCCGCTTGTTACGGTCACTTCGGCCGCAACAACCCCAACTTTACTTGGGAACAGACTGATGCAGTCGCGGACCTCAGAACTGCCTGCAAAATCTAGCAGTAATCTGAATTCACTTTGCTATAAAAATCCCCGGAGACCATTATTGGTTTCCGGGGATTTTTTTTACACTTGAGGGTCTGGCTCGAACCATGTAAAGGACTCCTTACAAATTGAAAACAAGCAAGGAGATAATATATGAACACTCTTAAAATATCAGAAATTAAAGCCACACCGGAATTCAACATCTTTTATTTTGCTGAATTGAACGGTTCCACCCGGGTCGAACAATCCTTGATGGTAAGCCTTGAAGAACATTGGAACAAATGGCTTCCATTTCTAAAAGCATACAGACTCGAAAAACCTAAGAACGGAAAAGGAACTGATTTTCTACTCTTGTTTCTCGATAAAGACGTTGAAGATGCTGTTGAGGAAATCTGGCAGGAAACGCCTACAGAAGGTCTTGCACATCACAACCTTGCAATCACACTGATCATGTCCGCTGCGCAGAGCCTGCTTCCAGAACTGGAAGAAGGTAAATGTGCTCCGCTGCCTAAACCGGGCGAAGCAGCCCTTGCAGCTTTCAAATCGCTGGGACTTGAATGGAATCAGGAAGGAACTGTAAGCAGACAATACGCAGTATTCACCCCTTATCCTTATTCCGGAGGATGTGAAGTCTGTTATCTTGAAGAAAATTGCCCTAAAAGTAAGTTACGTAAATAAGCAACACCCCGCCGAAACAATTGTCTCGGCGGGGTGTCTTTTTTTACTATAGAATTACTGGCTAATCTGTGAAAGCGACTGACTGCAAAAGAGTTCGCTCACCAAAAAAAGCATCAAGCTTTTCGCGTTCCGAAGAAAGTATCTGCATATCCGAAAGCCCGATATCGCCGATTACCCCGCCATACATCTTAAGCGCCTGATCAATAAATTCAGCTTCAACAAAACAAGCGCTCAAAGCATAGGTGCGCCCGTCCCATTTAAGTTTGATTTTTATCAGCGGATTACGGGTCTCGGCGGCAGAAACTATATTTCCAGTTCTAACCAGAGTTTCCCGCACATTTTGTTTAAGCATTACACTGAACTTACTTAAATTTTCTGTAAATGAAGGCTCGAAAGCCACATAATAATAGGGGTCTACCTTCAGTGCTATAGACTTGCCCGGAATATTAAATATGAAAGGATTCTCGGCAAAAGCTTTACCAAGTCCTTTTTGCAACCGATCTATGCGAGTCTGATAATCTTGTAAGGACATATAATCCCCCTTTGAAAATCTTAATACATCAACTTTACCAGTATTTCAAAGTATTTTAGTCTCCAAAAGCCTGTTTCATCAGATGCTTTCCAAGTCCGCCAAGATCCTTCGGAGTGTAGCCGAACACATCCTGCCAATTTTCTGTTGATTCCATACAGAAATACATCTGCTTATCCATTCCATGCTTCCGTAATCTATCAACTATAAATTTAAACTGACGCACACGCAATGGACGGAGCAAACGCATCTTATTATCATTTCCGATGATGAACTCATCATAAATATAAGTTGTTTCAGGGAAATTGCGCTCTATAATAGGCTTTAAATGAGGCATGTGCCTGAAAGATCCTATGCTCAGATAAGCTATATTCTCGGGCTTCAGATAATCAAATATCATATCGACAATTTCAGCATAACCTTCACGCCAACCATCAAAACGAATCATCGGATCAAAATGGAGACACACTTTAAATCCTGCATCAGCGCAAATTTTTGCAGCTTCCAGTCTTTCCCTCAAAGTTGACACACCAAATTCTTCGTGTTCGTTAACAAACGGAGCATTCAGTGACCATGCCGGTAAAATTCTGTCGGTTCTTTTTACGACATCCATCCATGAAAGATCTATCACCTTGGACTTAAGTTCAAGGCAGACATTAGGATAATCTCCTAAAAACTTAACAAGATCGCGGCTGTATCCTGTGACAGCTTCAAGGGCCAGCGAATCCGTATATTCCCCGGTTCCAACGCGGAAACGCGCATCCCGATCAACAGAAAAAGATTTGCCGAGCTCATCAAACAGATCTTCCTGATTAGCCCATACTTTTAGAACCTTGTCGTGAAAATATGCCTGCAATATACAATATGAACAGGCCATAGGACAATTTTCGCCGATATGAATAATGCGATATCCGCAACAATGATAATAACGAGTGCCAGGGCAAAACTTTAAAAAGTTACCTTTATACTCTTTAAGGTAAAGCGACTGCCCTTCTCCCAGAGCTTCGTGAGGGAAATTTTCAGGATCGACAATTTCAACTGGAATGTGAGGAATACGACCAGTAACTCTTTCCGTCAAAGGAGCTTCAACCATACTCCGGTCCACATAAATTTTTTCTATCCCTGCAAGGTGTGATGGAACCTGAATCTTGTTTTCCATTATTTTTCCCTGCCAATCTCAAAAAGCTTATCCCAACCGTCCGACTTCTGGATAGAATCCAAATCTTCGATAGCCTTCTGCATAACATCCCGCGACTTAAAACGCGTCTGAAGCACAACTTCACCTGTTTCAAAGTTACCTACCGATTCAACCCGCCACTTTGTACCAACGCAGATTTCACCGACTATATTTTCCTTAGTTTTAAGAAGATCGCTGAATAGCGGAAAACGAAGCATTTTAGCAGCCTTGCAAAGCCGTGCCACTCCATCTTTAGGAGATTCATTTTCCTTCGCAGGAGAAAGCCCATGCTCCGAAATAAGAGCAGACACAGACTTCATGTCCCGCCTGGAGGTCTCATAAAGCCAAGTAAGAAAATTTACAGCATTGGAACGGGACCAGCCTAATTTTTCAAAATAAGGCAGTATCGCTTTTTTATCCTCATCAGAAAATTTAGAAAAAACCGAAACAGCCGCAAGAGGGAAATTGCCGCACTGGAGAACTACATCAAAGTCCTGTGGTAGAGCCAGCCATTCGAGCCAGAGTTTCAAATCTCTAGCTTTAGGCTTCATACCGAGAAGCGGTGCTACCCGCTGCGAAAGATCTTTTTCAGCTATACGCGTATGAAAAAACCTGAAAACATGCAGCTTAAGCGCATCATCTGCAACCCGCGCCCGATTTTCTTCCATATGAACAAATGCCCGTGAAACTTCATCCTCGGCATCCACAAAAATACCCGACACTTTCAAACCTAATTTTTCAGCAGCCAGAACACGCGACCGTCCGGCAACCAGAATAATTTTATTCCCGTCCTTTGCAAAAAGAACAGGGACAAGCTGTCCCACTGTTTTTATAGAACTGATAAACCCTTCATCAAATAAAGAAGAATAAAGCAACCATTCGCCTGAACAGTCTATTTCAGCAGGGTCAAAACTGTATATTTGAGCATCAGTCACCTTAATTACCTCCGAATCAATTCATTATTTTTATCTTGTTTAACGGATACCTGCATAGCAACATTCATCAGTTCTCTATGCTTGACATGTTGGCGCTGGTGTCCCAATATGTGTCAACCATGTAGAAGTATAAGTTGCACAATCGTACTGGAAGCAGGGACTTTTTGTTCCGGCTAGTTGAACATTCAGAGAAACGGAGTTGTGAATGTCTGAAGCCTTAAAAAACCAACGGACTTATGCACTTGTAGGACATAGCGGTTGTGGTAAAACATCAACCGCAGAAATGCTACTTTTTAACACAGGCGTCATTGATCGTCTCGGCAAAATTGAAGAAGGAACAACAGCCCTCGACAACGAACCGGAAGAAATAAAACGCCGCGGATCAATTCAACCGGGATTTGCCGGTTACAAATGGAAGAAGAATAATCATTACCTTATTGATACTCCGGGTGATCCTAATTTTTGCGGAGACCTTCCATACTCTTTAACCGCATCAGACGGTGTTATCTTTACCATCGACGCAGTAGACGGCGTCAAGCCTCTTTCCCGCAAAGTATGGGCGGCAGTCGAAAAAGCCGAACTTCCTACCGTAATTTTTATCAATAAAATGGATCGTGATCGAGCGGACTTTGACTTCTCTTTTAACAGCCTGAATTCCGCGCTCGGGATCAGCCCCGTACTGCTCCAGTATCCAATAGGAAGCAAGGAAAATTTTAAAGGCATTGTGGATATGCTTTCCGGCACAGCCTATATGTTCGAAGAAAACGGTAAGATGTCCAAGGGCGAAATCCCTGACGATATCGCAGAAGAAATAGAAATTCTGCGTGAAACCATGATTGAAAACATCGCTGAAAGTGATGAAGAACTCATGGAAAAATACCTCGAAGTAGGCGAACTGACCCCTGACGAAATTACTCAGGGACTCTCCTCAGGTGTAAAAAAACGTACTATTTTCCCTGTCTGCCTAGGTTCAGCAATTGAAAATAAAGGGGGATCTTTCTTACTTGATATGGTTCAGACCTACCTTCCTTCTCCGCTGGAACACCCGGACTGGAAAAGTGAAGACGGCTCAACCAGAGCTTCTGACCCGGATGCACCTGTTGCATGTTTTGTTTTCAAAACTCTGGCAGATCCATTTGCCGGACAGCTCACCCTCTGCCGCGTTCTGTCAGGAACAGTATCCGGTGACCTTACCCTTATCAATCCCGGCAGAGAATCCAAAGAAAGACTCGGCACCATTCAGTTACTTAACGGTAAAGACCAGCGGCCCGTGAAAGACTCTGTCGGCCCCGGAGCAATCATAACCCTTGCCAAGCTCAAGGAAACATTCACCGGCGACACTCTATGCGATGAAAAAGCTCCTTTTGAAATGCTAAAACCGAACGTCGCCCCCCAACTGATAACATTTGCTTTAGCTCCGGCAGAAAAAGGCGAGGAAGATAAAGTTTTCCAAGCTATTATGAAGCTGCTTGTCGAAGATATTAATTTGACACTTTCCCGCGACGAAGAATCCGGAGACATTCTTCTTTCCGGCATGGGGCAGAATCACATTGAAATTTCAGTAGAAAAAGCTAGACGTCGCTACAAGACCGATATCATTCTTAAAACACCTAAAGTACCTTACCGCGAAACAATTAAAGGGACAGCCGAAGTTCAGGGTCGTTATAAGAAACAATCCGGCGGACGCGGGCAATTCGGAGATTGCTGGATCAAACTTGAACCTCTTGAAAAAGGTGCAGGCTATGAATTTGTTAATGCAATCGTCGGCGGAGTAATCCCGAAACAATATATTCCTGCCGTGGACAAAGGTGTTCAGGAGAGTGCGGCAAAAGGAATCCTTGCAGGTGCACCTATCATTGATTTTAAGGTCACCCTTTATGATGGAACATATCATGCTGTGGATTCATCTGAAATGGCTTTCAAAGTTGCAGGTTCAATGGCTTTCAAAAAAGCATGTGAGACTGCGGGAATATCTCTGCTTGAACCTCTTATGAATATACTTGTTGAAGTTCCTGATGAATTCATGGGAGACATTATAGGCGACCTTTCCAGCCGCAGAGGAAAAGTCCTCGGTTCCGGCTCAACATCGGGAGTCACTGAAGTTAAAGCACATGTTCCCATGTCAGAGATACTGCAATACGCACCGGACCTGCGGTCAATGACCGGAGGGCAGGGAACCTTCACAATGGAACTTTCCCACTACGAAGAATGCCCGGCTCAGATAGCAGAAAAAATTATATCAGACCGCGAAAGTCCTTCTGATGATTAAAATTAATCTGAAGACACTTTAAAATTATAAAGGCCGCTCATTTTTATGAGTGGCCTTTATAATTTTCATGAGGCAACATCGTTACACATTTAACTTTTTACTTTTTAGGATCTGCTCTTGTTTCCCGTGCCAAATTACACTATCAAGTTAATTATCGAAGAGAGCAGAACTCCTGACCGCATAATTAAAAAGTAAAAAATATCTTCGCTTTGTAAAAACTAAAATTTAGATTAACTTCTAACCCCCAAAAAGCTAACGACTAAAACATGTTAAGACTCATATATTTCTACCTATTACTATTACCGCTTACTATTTTTTACTCCCTCGTAATCATTTTTTCAAAAACACAAAAAAATTTCCACTGGAGCGAAAGATCCTGGGGAAAGGCCGTACTGGATGCCAGCGGTTGCGAATTTGATGTTGACCTTAGCGCTCTTGATAAAAATCAGACTTACGTTTTTATGGTCAACCATCAGAGTTTCTTTGACATTCCTCTGTTGTTCCATTTTTTGAGCCCTTGGCAGTTCAAATTCGTTGCCAAAAAATCTTTATTTAATTTTCCCATATTCGGACATGCAATGGCAGCGGCAAAACATATTTCAATAGACAGAGACAACAGCAGACAAGGAATGAAAGACATCCAGCATGCTGTTGAAGTAGCAAACAGCGGACACTCTCCGTTAATTTTTCCTGAAGGAACACGTAATCCTGATCCTAATAAACTTCTGCCTTTTAAAATCGGCGGAATGATTCTGGCTTTAAAATGTCAAAAGCCCATAGCTCCTATTTTGATGGTCGGACCGGAAAAAGTTCTGTACAAAGGCAAACTTATCATGAGTCCCTGCCAGAAAATTAGAATTAAAGCTCTCCCCCCCATAGATACTACCAAATATACTTTGAAGGACAGAGAGAAAATAAAAGAATATTTACAGGAAATTATGAACAAAGCTTATGCGGAGATGAGGCATGAGTGAGCACCAGTTAACGGTATGCCCACTCGGAGGACTTGGAGAAATCGGTCTTAACTGCATGATGCTCAGCACTGAGGAAACTGTCGTTGTTGTTGATTGCGGATTAATCTTTCCCGACAACGCTCTTTTCGGTGTAGATATTGCCATCCCGCGCTTTGACCATATTCTTGCTCTGAAACATCGCCTCAAAGCGATTGTTTTAACACACGGACACGAAGATCATATCGGAGCACTGCCGTGGCTTCTTCCTTATATTAATGTACCTGTCTATGGTTCAAAATTTACTCTTGGACTTGTTGAAAACAAACTGAAAGAACACAATCTCATTGATTATATAGATCTGCATGAAGTTAAAGCTCATGATAGAGTTCAGCTCGGTGATTTATTTTTTAACTTTTTTCCCGTCTGCCATTCTATAGTAGATGGTTTTGCGCTCGGGATTGAAACTCCTGTCGGACGAATAATTCACACTGGTGATTTTAAAATCGACCGCACTCCTCTTGACGGACATAAAACAGACCTTGATGGCATCAGCAAATTTTCCGAGCAAGGAGTCACCCTGCTTCTCTCAGACTCAACCAATGTCGAACAGGATGGGCATGCCCTGACTGAAAGAGACATTAAAGGGTCCATGAGAGGGATTTTTGAAGAAGCTGAAGGACGCATTTTAGTTACTCTTTTTTCAAGCCACATCCAGCGCATGCAGGAAATATTCGACCTTGCAGTTGAAACTGACAGAAAAGTCGGAATCAGCGGACGAAGCCTTGCGAGAAATATCGACCTAGCTCGTGATCTGGGGCAGCTGCATATTTCATCTTCTACAATTATCGAGATAGAAGACCTGCCGTATTACGACGACCATGAAGTAGTTCTGCTTGTCACAGGCTCGCAAGGGGAACCTCTTGCTGCACTTTCAAGACTATCGACAGGGGAACATCGCCAGCTCAGGATAAAAAAAGGTGATCTCATCCTGATGTCTTCCCGCTCCATTCCCGGCAATACAAAAGCCATTACACGGGTCATCAACAGCCTCTACAAGCTCGGTGCTGAAGTTCTTCATGAGCAAAAACACGGCATTCATGCATCAGGCCACGCGTACAAAGAAGAACTGCGTACCATGCTTGAAACCGTTAAACCGAAATATTTCATCCCTGTTCATGGCGAATACAGACATCTGGTCAAGCATTCCAGACTTGCTGTGGAAACAGGAGTTGATCCTGAAAAAGCTTTAGTTATAGAAGACGGCGAACCTATAACTTTTCTGACTCATGGAATCCGTGTTGAAAAGGTTATCCCAGTTCAATGCACACTCGTGGATGGCAAAGGGGTTGGAGATGTCGGACAGACTGTCATTAAAGAACGTCAGCTTTTAGCCGGAGAAGGACTCGTCATTGTAACCATAGTGATTGACGTCAACACCGGAGAAATTATCCGAGGACCGGAAGTCACCTCCAAAGGGTTTGTTTTTGAACAACAATACTCACATCTTCTCGAAGACGCTAAATGCATTATTCTGGATGTTTTTGAAAATATACCTCCGGGACAGACTATTAAATTAAAAGAAAGAATTCGTTCTGCGTTACGAAGATTTTTCCGTAAAGTCCTAGGCCGCGACCCGGTAGTTATCCCACTCATTATCACGCTGACCGGAAATGAAGCTCAGGAAATAGACTCCCGATGCGATGTGTAAATAAGTAGTATTTACCCCAAAAGACTTATATGAATTTTATAACAAATTGTGCTACGTTGTCACAATTATAATTAAAAAACAGCTTAAAGGGTTATAATGAAAGTATTCAGAATTAAACATAACGGAGCTATCTTTTACGCAACATTTGAAGAGGGAGATGTTTTCAAGCCGCTCCTGTCAAAAAATGGTACCCAAAACGCATTTCCGATATCTGAATGCACAATACTTCCGATTGCTGTCCCTTCAAAAATAATATGTGCAGGTCTTAACTATAAAGAACATGCACGTGAACTGAATATGGACCTCCCGGAAGAACCACTGATATTCCTTAAGCCACCATCCTCAGTAATAGGTAACGGCGGTAAAATCATCATTCCGGCCATGTCCGAACAGATTGACTATGAAGGCGAACTGGCAATTGTAATAGGTCAGGCCGGAAAAAACATACTGCCTGAAAATGCAGCAAAACATGTATTCGGATATACTTGCGCCAACGACGTAACGGCTCGAGATTTACAGAAAAAAGATAAACTTTTCGCACGGGCTAAAGGATTTGACACTTTTGCCCCGATAGGCCCCTGTATCGAAACAGCGGTTGCCGATCCTAACTCTCTGACACTGAGAACCAGTGTTAACGGCAAAGTAAGGCAGGAAGGAAATACATCAGATATGATATACAAACCTTCGGAACTTATCAGCTTTATTTCGCACGTCATGACTCTCACCCCGGGTGATGTTATTTTAACAGGCACCCCGCCGGGAATCGGAACTTTATCAGCTGGAGACTCGGTCGAAGTCGAAATTGAAGGAATAGGAATCTTAACCAATACAGTGGTAAAAGATGAGTCGATCCGGACTCCTGTTCAATAATATCAGGGCTTGGCTAAAAGGGTTAAACCCGACAGTTTCAAACTATTTTTTTTTTGCTCGCACCAAGGGTTGATTTCAAATCAATTTTCCCGTAGTTGTGCGTAGCTAAATTCGCACATTCCGGTCGAATAAGGGTGCTTCACAATTGTTGTGAAGTCTGTTGATGCCGGGATGGAAGAAAAACCCAGGAGAATTATTATGGCATATGTAACTATGAAACAGATGCTGGAAACAGGCGTTCATTTCGGTCACCAGACCCGTAGATGGAATCCAAAAATGCGTCCTTACATCTTCGGCGCACGTAACGGAATCCACATCATGGACCTCCAGCAGACTGTTAAGCTTTTCCGTAAAGCTCACGATTTCATTTCTGACTCTGTCGCAAAAGGTGGAAAAGTTCTTTTCATCGGTACTAAGCGTCAGGCTCAGGAAGCTGTTGCAACTGAAGCTACCCGTGCAGGTATGTTTCATGTAACACATCGCTGGATGGGTGGAACTCTTACCAACTTCCAGACAATCAAACGCCGCATTGATCGCCTTAAAAATCTTGAAGAAATGTTCGAAGACGGTTCCATCAAACGTTTCCCAAAAAAGGAAATCGTAATGATGGGCCGCGAGGTTAAAAAACTTACCCTCGCACTCGGCGGCATTAAAGACCTTAACGGTGCTCCTGCTGTCGCATTCGTCATTGACCCCAAGCGTGAACATATTGCTATTCTAGAATGCCGCAAACTCGGTATCCCTGTAGTTGCTGTTGTTGACTCAAACTGCGACCCGGACATGGTTGATTATATCATCCCCGGTAACGATGACGCTATCCGTGCCATTAAGCTTTTCGCAGCTCACATGGCTGATGCTTGTCTCGAAGGCGCAGCTCGTCGTAAAGAAGACAACGAAATGGCAGAAGAAAAAGTTAAAGCAACTGAAAAAGCTGTTGCTCCTGAAACTAAAGTTGAAGAAGTTAAAGCTGAAGCAACTACTCCGGAGGCTGTTTAGTCATGGCTGCTGTTACTGCTCAGATGGTAAAATCCCTGCGTGAACTAACCGGCGTAGGCATGATGGACTGCAAAAAAGCTCTTGCTGAATGTGATGGAAATGAAGAAAAAGCTATCACATACCTTCGCGAAAAAGGACTTTCAAAGGCAGCTAAAAAAGCTGGCCGTGCTACAAGTGAAGGACTTATCGGTTCTTACATGCACAGCAACGGCAAACTCTCCGCTATCGTTGAAATTAGATGTGAAACAGACTTTGTTGCTAAATCCGACCAGTTCATTCAGTTGACCAAAGATGTTGCTATGCAGGTTGCTGCAACCAGCCCTCTTTGTGTCAGCCCTGACGAACTTCCTCAGGATGTTCTTGAAAAAGAAAGAGCAATCTATCTACAGCAGGCTATCGAAGAAGGTAAACCTGCTAATATTGCTGAAAAGATCGTCGATGGACGTATTAAAAAATACTACAAAGAAGTCTGTCTCCTTGAGCAGCCTTTTATTAAGGATGACAAGAAGTCAATCAAAGACATCCTGAACGAAACCATCGCTATTCTCGGTGAGAATATGCAGATCGGACGATTTGCCCGCATCAACCTTGCTGAAACAGCAAATGGTGCAGCAGAAGAAGCCGAAGAAGAATAAGACGGAATATAAAACGGGCCGCAAGGCCCGTTTTTTTTGCCCGATTTTTAAAAACTCGGCAGAGCTCTTGCCGAAGGACGAGATTGGTAGAAAACTACTTCCCTATATTGCCTTAAAACCACGCAGGAAACACCCGAACCGGAAGCCAGCACAATCCGGATTTATGGAGATATCAGCGATGGAAAATATTTCAGCTCAAATTCAATACGAACTAACAACCCGTAAGAATTTGAGTTTTTTTAGGGAACAATTTTACCATGCCGAGTTTATTGAAGCAGAATCTCTGTTCTCATAAAACTCATACAGATTTTTTAAAGCAATAGTTAATGCTAACCGGAAGCATTAGCGGGGAATTCTTTCCCTCTGCTCAGAATTAGGCTTATCCGGATCTGCTTCTACTCATAACCGGACAAAGTCCGCGGAAAAACGGGGTAAACTATGGACAAATTGCACTATTCACGAGTAATGATCAAACTCAGCGGTGAAGCTCTCGCCGGAGATCAACAATTCGGTATTGAGCCAGCAGCAATCAGCAAATTCTGTGGAGAAATTGCAGCTGTAGCCAAAACCGGAGTACAGGTCGCTTTGGTTATCGGCGGAGGTAATATTTTTAGAGGTTTATCCGCTTCCGCTAAAGGAATGGATAGATCTTCAGCCGATTACATGGGAATGCTTGCAACTGTCATGAATGCCCTTGCAGTTCAAGACGCACTGGAAAAACTAGACTGTGACACACGAGTATTATCCGCAATTCCAATGCAGGCTGTTGCCGAACCATATGTCCGCCGCAGAGCGATTCGCCATCTTGAAAAAGGACGTGTAGTTATTTGTGCTGCCGGAACCGGAAACCCCTTTTTCACAACGGATACAGCCGCGGCTCTTAGAGCAATGGAATTAAAAGCTGAAGCTATTATCAAAGCTACCAAAGTTGACGGTGTCTACGATAAAGACCCTATGAAACATTCAGATGCAGTAAAATTTGAATCTATCACCTATATTGAAACTCTTGAGAAAAGACTCGGGGTTATGGATTCCACAGCGATTTCATTAGCAATGGATAACAACCTGCCAATCATTGTCTTCAACCTTTTTGAAGAAGGAAACATTACAAGGGTTGTTAAAGGTGAAAAGATCGGAACAATAGTCCATGGAGGAAAGAATGATTAAAGAAGTTATGTCAGATGGCATTAAAAGAATGGAAGGAGCTCTAACCAGTCTCAGTGGAGACTTTGTAAGACTCCGCACAGGAAGGGCTTCAACCGGACTGATTGATCATATTATGGTCGATTATTATGGAACTCCTACTCCAATCAACCAGGTGGCTTCAGTAGCTGTACCGGACTCCCGTACCATTACTATTCAGCCGTGGGACAAAGGAGCTTTTGCTCTGATTGATAAAGCTCTGCTTAAATCAGACTTGGGCTTGAACCCTGTTAACGACGGAAAAGTTATTCGTATATGCATTCCGCCTTTGACAGAAGAACGCCGTAAAGATCTAGTCAAGGTCGCTAAAAAATTCACTGAAGAATCCAAAATCGCTATCCGCAATGTCCGTCGCGACTTGAACGACAGCTTTAAAAAACTGGAAAAAGATAAAGATATCAATGAAGATGATCTGCATAAATCTCAGGATGATGTGCAAAAACTTACTGATGAATTCATCAAAAAATGTGATGAACTCTTTTTAGCAAAAGAAAAGGAAATTCTGGAAATATAACATAATGATGCCCCGACATTTAGCCATCATCATGGATGGTAATGGTAGATGGGCAAAGGCTCGTGATCTGTCGCGCAGCGAGGGTCATAAAGCCGGCACTGAAGCAGCAAAAGCTATTGTAACCCAATGTCGAAAACTCGGCATTAAGCATCTGACTCTTTACACCTTTTCCAAGGAGAACTGGGCCAGACCTAAGGATGAAATAGCTCAACTCTTCAACCTGCTGACAGTTTTTTTGAAAACTGAACTGGTTAACCTGTGTGAACAGGATATACGCCTTAAAATTTTAGGTGAACTTTCAGAGTTTCCCTTTGGCGTAAAGCAGGTTGTGGCCCATACCATAAAAAAGACTCAGCATTGTAGCTCGATGACATTAAACCTTGCATTGAATTATTCAGGCAGGGATGAATTAGTGCGGGCTTGTAGAAAAATGATATCTTCGGGACTGAGAGAAGATCAGGTAACCGTTGAAACCCTTTCTGATAATTTATATACAGCCGGGCAACCGGACCCGGATTTAATTATCCGCACCAGCGGAGAAAAACGGCTTTCTAACTATCTATTGTTTCAAGCCGCATACTCCGAGCTGTACTTTACTGACATTTACTGGCCGGACTTTAATTCAGAAGAACTGGATAAAGCCCTGGCAGAATTCACTAAAAGACAGCGTAGGTTTGGTAAAATCGGCGAACAAGTGTAAATATATACCTTAAATATAAGGTTTATAACCCCTCACAGTTTAAAAACTATGAGGGGCTTTTTCTTTTATAAAAACTATCCTCGAGACTTAAAAAAAAACTACACCTCTTTATTTTATTCACAAAATATGCGAAATTAAAAACCAATCTAGGAAGATTTTTTACATTTAGATTTTCTTTACAAAGTCTACCGTAACTATAAAACAGATCTTTTCGGGGAGATTTTTTTATGTGTTTAAAAATATTGACCAGCATGATAATTTCTTTCAGCCTAATTTATTCCGGTTGCATTCCCCAGCAAAAGCCCTCACCTCAAAACTCAATTCAGAGCCAAACAGCAACGCAAACTGTAATAATTACGCCCATAGTAACAGGTACCGCTGTTTTAAAAAGTAATGTTCGGGAAAAAGCGGCTTCAGAATCACATATAGTGGATATTTTGCCGAAAGGGACTCAAGTTGAACTTATCGGTAAACAAAAAAACTGGTATCGAGTTAAACGCACAGATAATTCTAAATCGCCTGGGTACGTATTCCACACGCTCATCTATCTTGATTTTGAAAACTACCTAGGAACAAGAGGGAGAAACAAAGAAGCTGTATCAATCCACAACTCCCCGTCAAGACGCTCAAAAACCGCTTTGGAATTAGCACCGAATACTGAATTTGATATCTTGGGTGTCGAAAATAGTTTTTACAAAATTAGAGGCGATTATTTTGAAGGGTTTGTAATTGCAGAACTATGCGTTGCCGACCCCGAAAACCCAATCGCAAAAACTGAAACAGTCAGTCGCAGCTCTTCAACCGGCACTAAATCCAAAACGATATACAGTACAACTTCACCGACTCAAAAAAACCCCACGACAACCTACAATTCTTCTCCACCTCCAAAAAAAACAACTAAAAGAACAACACAAAGTTCAAACAATGCCCTAAATCTTTTCGGAGCTTTTGCTGCGGCTCTTACCGGAACAGCCCCCGATCGAAGCACTTCGACTCAGGTAAAAAGTGAGGATGATGCTTTAAAAGAAATCCTTAAATCCGTAAGTGCTTCAAAAGAACTTGCTAAGAAAACTGTAGAAATCAGAGAACAGATGCTTCGGGCACTAAATGAGACCAGAGCTCTTCAGTCACTTGTAGGTGCAACAGTCTCCACCATGAATCGAAATTATAAAACAGCAATAGATACAGCTCAAGGTGTGTGCTCAACAGGGATGGAAAAAATTTCTATCAAGGCATTTATTAATGACTTATCTTACGAACCGACAAATTCAATTGAAGGCGCTTCCGTAAAAATCACTGAAAATGCGAAAATGCTCAGCAGCTTGGAAAGACAGATTAAAGTTGAAGCTGATGCCTTCTCTAAACTTAATGCGAGTCAGATTCAAAACATGGATTCAATAATTAAATCATTTTCAAATAACCTTCATGCGTCAAATGCAATGTATGATTTCAGTATTGATAAATCCAGCAACGTTATTCTCGGGATAGACAGAGCCATTAACGCTTACGAAGAAAAATCCGGTCCACTGACTGTGGAAGCGACTAAACAGATTGGAATTCTTACCATTTCTGGAACTCAACTAGTATCGCAAATCAGCAACGCTCAATCTAATCCAGTACAGGCGCTCACTGTTCTGCCACGTTTGATGGAAATACAAGAAGAATTATCTGATTTGAGCACTCTGCTTTCAGACTTCAAAAATGATTACGATTACATTGAAAAAAATTCAGCTCTTATTGCAAAACAAGGGGCCGACATAAGTAGAATTATTATGACAGCCCGTCGCAAAAACACTCAGATAACAACAACACTTGAGTCTTATTACAAAAAAAAATTAGCACTCAGCGAAAGATTAAAAGATTCTTATTCGCGCCAGACTCAGGAAGGATTTAAGATGGTGGAAAAGAAAGCTGACTCTGTAGCATTGGCAGAAGATCTTCTTGATTAACTAAAAAAAAACCAAAGAGGTTAACATGAAAAAAATTAAACTTATTATTCTATGTATGGCTACAATGTTGCTTCTCGTCAGCTGTGGATTCAAAAACGCTGACACGGCTCGAAACTCGATGCGTGATGTTAACAGTTCCGCAGGTGAACTAAAAAATGAAACGGAATCATCACAGCAGTGTACCGAAGAACTAAAAGAAAAGGAAAAAAGAGATTCAATAGAAGAGCACAAGTGGTAAGAGTATGACTCGTAAACTATGCTATGTCCTTGTTCTGCTTTGTATTTTGCTGCCATCCTCTCAGGTTCAGGCAAAAGATCTCTATTTAATGGTTCCAGCCATTGGCAAAGTTAAAAACAAAGAAAAGGATAGGCATAAAGATGAGCTGAACAAGATTCTTAGTAATAAAGATTTCAAAAAAGAACTTAGAAAAGGCATCTTAGGATTTCTGAAAAGAGCCACCATCAAAAACGATGGCATCAACATCAAACGAGCGGGTTTCGATACTAAATTCGATGCCGGGGCCATCCTGATTCCATTATTATTTGTAGATAATGTTATCTCATTTGTTGATGAATTCGGTTCTGCCGAGCAAAATCTCTATAAGGGAACTGTTTATATCGGCATAAATTTTCTAATTTTTCAAGCTGAATCAGAATCACTTGTATACTCTGTCCCGTTAATCGTGTCAGTTCCCTATTTAAACAAGACAAAAAGTTTCAGTCTTAAACCTCTTGCCGGACAGATACGCTCCGCAATAGTGACCTTCTTTACTGACCGCAAAACACTTAAACCGAATGCACAGGAATCACTGGCGAACTGCCTTGCAGACATAGAATATCTTTTTGCAACAAAAACATGTTCCGTTTCAGGCATAAACATTTCACAAGGAACTCTTAAAAGGATTAAAGATTCAAAAAAATATTCTGCACTCGCGGAAATGCTTACAGCACAGGCTCTCTCCGAAAAACATCTTGTTCTTCCTGCGAAATCCAGATTTCCGGCTATACGCAGAGGACTTCATGCCGCTGTTTCTATGTTCGGAGTATCATTTCAACAGGGCTCCGAAAAAGGATTCTCAGAACGCGACAACGTCTATCAGACAAAAATGCGTATGCCTGAACCGGAAATTAAGTATACGCTGACCATCAAAACCGGAGTGAAAGACGTGGATCTAGGTCCATACACTGAACGCAATTACACCACAGCTTGTTACCTCGAAGGCGGAGGAGATAAAATTAAATGTATAAAAGGGATACAAATACCTGTTTCCAAAAGACACACCAAAGTCTCGGACGTACATTTCTACAACAGCCTAATTAATGCTTTGTCAGACATTGATTCATGCACACGCTAAGGAACATCTTTTATGAAAAAAACACGCTTTGTCATATTCAACATTACTTTCATACTGCTGCTATTCACTGCATCATGCGCTTTTAGCGGACAGGACGGATTCAAGGTTTATGAAAAATCCGGCAAACCTACTATTGTTTTTTCCTTGGTGCCTAGAATAAAAAATGAAAATCTTTCACTCCAAGAATGCGATAATCTCATTCGAAACCTGAATAAATCCCTGCAACAGGAATTTAATGAAGCTGGATTTGAAACCCACCGGGACAGAATGATCACGGGATTTCTTTTAGATTCATGCAAAAGATCTTACGCCACGCAACAACAGACCGTAACAGAAGATGAAATTATCGCCATTGCACGGGATAACGCGGTTGATTACGTAGTTATCGGACTTTCAGAAATTTCTATCACCTTTGATGAAGATTACGAGCAATACACAGCTCTTGTCGATATCAACGGAGATTTTCTCGGAGTTGAAAATGATCCCCCGGTTTCATATGCACTGAATCTTACCGGTGAATATATGCACCCTGAAAAAGATAGACTCATAAAACTTGCTCTGATCGACATCTCCAGAAAAATTGCCAGACTCAGAACAATCGATACAGTGCTGAAACACTGGGAACGCAACGCTAAGAAAAAATAGCTGATTCTGATATTTATGATTATAAACCGGGCTTGCTTTTAAAAAGACAGCCAAGTTTATTTTATGAGAAATTACACAAATAAATATTATGGGAAAAATATCAAAATTCCGCCGGCATGAAGAGCATTCAGAGAAATTGCTATTCCCGCAAGCATAACGAGCCCCGCACTTACAACAGGTAAGTTTTCAATCCATCGGCGTGAACCTGTGAACTTCTCAGTAAGTTTTGAAGCCTTAACCGTTAAAATTCCGATAAAAATAAGTACTGCGGCAAGACCGAGACTAAATGCCGAGATCAACATAAGCCCGAAAGTAATACGCGCCAATGCAACCGCCGCAAGCAATACGACAAGAGCTGTGGGACAAGGAACCATACCTCCTGCAATTCCAAGACTTAACATGGACCACCACGACAACGACTCACTCCCCTCTTTCGACTCATGATCATGATGGTGATGATGTCCATGCAAAGCTCGTTTCGCAAGCATAAGATATCCTACCAAAAAAACCAGACCTCCTGAAAAAGCTCCTAGCCATGGATACAGATCACCCGGCAAAAAATATCGTGAGAGAAATAAAGCTATCAATCCTAGCACAATAACACTGGCGACATGGGTAATAGTAACAATTATGCCCAGAGTAAAAGCATCTTTAATTTTTCCACTACGACCGATCAAATAGGCCGCCACCATAGCCTTACCATGTCCGGGACTTAAAGCGTGCCCCATTCCTAAAACAAATGCCAGCCCGAGAGCAAACAGAGCAGCTCCGGTTCCTAAATTTTCTCTTGAAAGGTATTCTCGCAAAACAGCCTGACTTGAATCTTCCTTCGGTTCCGGTCCAAGTCCCTTTTCTAAACCGGGATTGTTGCCGGAAGTCATGGAAGATCCTGCTAGTTCATTGCCAGTCGCAAGACTTGAGAAAATAAAGTTCAAAGTTCTAGAATTCGCGGAAGTAGCAACCTTGCTGACACTCGGGTCTGCCTGAATAAACCACTTTAACCATTTAAGTTCTCCGGCCTTAAAATTATTGTCTGAAACTTGTAGTTCATGAATCGCCGAATTAACCGCAATCGGAATTGAATATATAAGATTTGCGCGCAAACCGTTATTATATCCTCCGGTTGTAGGAGCCATGGATTCATAATAAAGATCCATAACAACAGGCTTACCATCTAAAATAACTTCTATATTCGGATACAGAATTCTATGAATTACCCGCGCAAGCTCTGCTTCTTCCGAAGAAGTAACTTTACCATCACGATCAAAATCCGGAACAAGCGTTGCTGTTATGGATGGGCCAATAGCCGTTCGATAAATGATTAAAATACGTGTCCCTTCATTCTGAACAGTAGTCTCTTGCACAACCTCGCCAAGCGGATGCGCTGAAAGCGAAAAAGGAGCCAGACACATAACGAATAGCACCACACTTAACCAAGCAAATCTCATTTAATTTGAACCTCATTTTTATCGCTAATATATGAAATCGAACATAACAGAATAATTAAATAGAAACGAACTGCGTAAACTGACAAGTCAATAGATAAGTAACTCATTATCAAGCACAATAATACACCAGAGAACTCTGCCGAATACCCTTGACAGCTTTGTACCTCAAAGCTATACATCTTAAAACATGACCAGCGGTCACTTTGTGACCATCGGCCGCAACAATGTTTATGGAGAAAGCCAAATGGCTAGAAAACAACAGGAAAAATCTAAACAAACCAAAAAAGAATTAATGGATTCTGCCGAAGAACTTTTCGGATTAAAAGGATTCATAGCAACAACTGTAGCAGAAATTACTACTCATGCAGGCTATTCAAAAGGAAGCTTTTACCGGCACTGGGTGAGCAAGGATAAACTGTTCTTAGAAATAGTTGAGAACAAACTCGCAGCATATCGAAACTCAAGAGATCAACGACTGGATGAAGCTCAAAATCTTGAAGAAGTAATGCACATTATCTGGGATTTTTTAGAAATAATTGTAAGCGATTATAATTGGGCAAAAGTTTTTCTCGAATTTACAGTCTATGCCTCACGCATCCCGGAATTACGTGATGATTTAGGCCTCAGTCAATATCGATTATCTGAAACAGTTTTTGCGAACTTGGTCGGAAAATTCATTGAAACAGACTATCCGCCTGAAAAATTAGGTGCATTCAACACCGTTCTTTTTGAGGGCTTCATGGTTCAAAATGCTCTTGAAACCGGAATTGTAAATTTAAAAGATGTTCGCGAGGCAGCTGTTACGCTTGCTATGGCAAATGGATTAAAAAAAAATTAGCAGCTTTAATTTAAGACAACCACTCTTCATGGAGAAATCATGAAAAAAATACTATTTACGATCATAGCCCTAGTCATCGGCTTTTCCGCAATGCCGCTATCAGCGAACGCAGAAACCATTACTCTCACCTACTCCAATTTTTTCCCGCCGACACACGTTCAGTCGAAACTTGCTCAGTCATGGTGTGATGAAGTTGAAAAACGTACAGACGGCAAAGTCAGAGTATCTTACTTCCCGGGCGGAACTCTCACCAAAGCTAAGCAATGTTATGATGGTGTTGTTGAAGGAATCTCCGACATCGGACTTTCAGCTCTCGCATATTCACGCGGACGTTTCCCCACAATGGCTGCCGTTGATCTTCCATTAGGTTATAAATCAGGTGCGGCAGCAACAAAAGTCGCCAACGAAGTATTCGAAAAATTTACACCAAAAGAATTTGACGATGTTGCCCCCATGTACTTCCATGCCCATGGCCCCGGACTGCTTTTCACAGCAAAAAATCAGGTAACAACTTTAGAAGATATAAATGGACTAAAATTGCGCGGCACAGGCAACTCTGGAAAACTAATCAAAACTCTCGGCGGCGCACCTGTTGCGATGTCCATGCCGGACTCTTATCAGGCCATTCGTAAAGGCGTTGTAAGCGGCGGTATGTATCCGATGGAAAGCAATAAAGGCTGGAAAATGGCAGAGGTAGTTGATTATTGCACGCTTGATTTCCCTGTTGCATACACCACCACCTTTTTTGTTGTTATGAACAAAAACAAATGGAACTCAATTCCAGCTGACCTTCAGAAAATTATCACGGAGATCAACCAAGAATGGGCTGTTAAACACGGTCAGGCTTGGGATGAAAGTGATGCAGCAGGTAAAGAATTCTTTGTTTCTAAAGGAGGAAAGTTTATCACTATGAGCGAATCCGAAGGAAATATTTGGAAAGAAAAAGCTTCCCCAATGATGACAGAATACATCAAAAAAACTGACAGCAAGGGACTTAATGGAAAAGAAATCCTCGATTTCACTGTAAGTTCACTTGCAAAATGCAATAGTAAATAAAGCATTCTCATATAAGAAAGTTATATTATTTTAAAGGATTAAAAGTTCAAGACCTCACATTAATGGTGTGCGGTCTTGAACTTTTTTACAGAATAAAGAACATAAAGCCTTCCACGTTTATAACGGAGAAACCTGTGAGCGAATTAAAAATTTCAACCTTTGTTAACAAGCTTGAGGGCGTGCTGAAAAATATTGCGGCCTTTTGCCTTATCAGCATGGCCCTGCTAACGGGGGCAGACATTATATCCCGTGGGGCATTTGGCTCTCCTATTTTCGGAGTTGAAGAAATCGTTGCGGTGTTAGCGGTGTTAACCATCGGCCTTGCTCTAGGATACACCCATTCGCAGAAAAGTAATATCGGAGTAGAATTCTTAGTCAGCAAACTCAATAGAAAACTCCGCCATAATATTCGCTGTGGGACCAATATTACAAGCGCTATACTTTTCGGAGTGGTTACGTGGAGACTGGCTCTTTACGCTCAGAGCCTAAAAGCCGCGGGTGAAGTTACCATGACTCTGGAATTGCCCACATATATGATAATCTACGCACTCTCGTTCGGATTTGCCTGCTTCACTCTGACTCTACTTAAAGAAGTAGCCGAACATATTCTGGGGGAAAAGTAATATGGAACCGAGTACTGCCGGAATCATCGGAGTTTTAGTAATGCTGGCACTTTTTCTAACCCGCATGCCAGTTGCATATGTAATGACACTCGTGGGTTTTAGCGGATTTTCAATACTCATCTCTATGAAAGGAGGATTGAATTTATTATCCAGAAGCTTTTACGACTCATTTTCTTCATACAGTCTAGCAACTATTCCTCTTTTTATTTTGATGGGCCAGCTTGCTTTCAATAGCGGCATAAGTCGCAAGCTCTACCGGGCAGCTTACCATTTCCTCGGAAACATTCAGGGCGGATTAGCAATGGCAACAGTGGCCGCATGTACTGCCTTCGGGGCTGTATGCGGCTCAAGTCCTGCCACAGCAGCTACAATGGCGACAGTTGGTATCCCTGAAATGAAACGATATGGATATGCAAATTCCCTCGCAGCCGGCTCGGTAGCATCAGGCGGAGGACTTGGAATGATAATGCCGCCCAGTGTTGTTCTAATCGTTTATGGTGTCCTGACTGAGCAATCTATCGGCGCATTATTCATGGCAGGAATAATTCCATCATTTGTTCTTACCGTACTTTTTATTATCGCAATCGCTATTCAATGTCACAGAAACCCGGCTCTCGGACCCAAAGGTGAAACATTCACTTTTACTGAAAAGATACGTTCACTTGTCGGCCTTGCTGACACATTTGCAATATTCGGACTTGTAATCGGTGGAATGTTTTATGGCTTTTTCACCCCGAACGAATCTGCCGCAGTCGGTGTTCTTGGTATTCTAGTTCTTGGAATTATCAAACGACAACTAACATGGCAGGCTTTTGTGAATTCTCTTCACGAAACACTACGAACATCCTGCATGGTGCTTCTGCTAGTGGCCGGAGCAGTTATATTCGGTAAGTTTTTAGCCGTTACAAGAATTCCGTTCAACGTAGCAGAATGGACAGCTTCGTTTGACCTGCACCCACTTATCATCATGACCATGATCCTTAGCATATATTTCATAGGCGGATGTTTCATGGATGCTCTCGCGCTGATAATGCTCACAATCCCTGTTTTTTATCCTGTAGTAATGGCACTTGGATTTGACCCGATCTGGTTCGGAATAATCATCGTTCTGGTAACACAGATAGGAGTTATCACTCCTCCGGTAGGAATTAATGTCTATGTTGTTTACGGAATGGCGCAAAAGTTTGAACAATCAATAACTCTTGAAGAAATATTTAAGGGAACAATTCCATTCTTACTTGCGATCATAGTTGGACTTATTCTGTTCGCTATCTTCCCGCAAATTATTCTATTTTTGCCTGAAGCTATGTATTAAAAACAAAAGCTATCAGCACGTCGTAGCGCTGTTCATTAACCGTTTAGAATAAAACCAAAAGGGTTTCTCACTTCAAATGAGAAACCCTTTTTTTAATGCTTACACGAAAAGCCCTTACAACAAAAAACCCGGTACATAAAATATGTACCGGGTTTTTCTAAAAAAAAGTCCTTGCGACGACCTAGTTTCCCACCAGCTACCTGGCAGTATCATCGGCGATGGAGGTCTTAACTTCCGAGTTCGGAAAGGGATCGGGTGTGGCCCCTCCTCAATGGTCACAAGGACAAATATCAAAAATATTTGTAATCACCTTGAAGGTGTTTCTCTTAAAGAACGCATCTTGCTAAAGCAAGAGAGCAATAACTATAGAAAGCGCTGCACTCTGTCAATAACTATAAAATATTCTTTGAAAACAAATCCTCTTAATCACTATAAGACACCTGATTACGTCCACTGTCTTTGGCATCATACAACATCTTGTCAGCAACAAGGACCATTTCATCTAAAGAAGACATCATCTTGGAGCAAACACCGATACTTACTGTTACAAAAATTTCATGCTCACCCACTTTTACAGCCTTATTATCGATATCACTCTTAACATTGTCAAAGACATGCTTAATTTCCTCAGGCTTCATATCTGCACACAACAAACAAAATTCATCACCACCGTAGCGAGACACAACATCTCCCTTACGAAAACGGCTAGCCAGCAAATCAGCAACAGTTTTAATGACTTTATCTCCGGCAACATGACCATAAGTGTCATTACAATTTTTAAATTCGTCAATATCGATCATGGCAGCCACCATAGTAGCCCCATGGCGTTGCTGCTGAGAAAAAAGCTTTTCACCAAATTTAAAAAATGAACGCCTGTTGTAAATTCCGGTAAGATAGTCGATCTCAGACATTTCTTTTATTGTGCTGATATATTCGGAATTTTCAATATTATGAGAAACCCGGCAGTAAAATTCTTCAACAAGAAACGGTTTATGAATATAATCATTAGCCCCGGCTTTCAAAAAATAAGCTGAAGTGGTAGCCCCACCAACTCCGGACAAACCAATTATAGGAAGAGCTGACTTTGAAAATTTACGACGAATCTCTTTTACAAGAGTCAAGCCATCCATTATCGGCATATAATGATCAGCAATAACAAGACGAATCTCATTATCAGAATTAACCAAATCCAAGCCCTCTTGACCGTTCACAGCTTCGATAACCTTAAAATTACAAACATCAAGTAAGGCTCGGCAAAGGTTTCGGCTAGTACTGGAATCATCTACTACAAGAACCTTGGTATTAATATTCTTTCTAAGCCTGTCCACTAAATTTATGACATGCTCAATGTTTCCGAAATTTTCCTTGGGTACATAGTCAACAATACGTTTGGCCCACATGATATCACGTAGATCATCACTAAGTTCCCCCGTAAAAACAATAGATGGTATATTCTTGCTTACAACCAGATCAACAATCTCTCCGTTGGGAGCATCAGGTAAGTTAATATCCAGCAAGGCTGCAAAAAATTCACATTCATTATTATTAAGGAATTCTTCAGCACTAGCATAATCACCAAACACTAAACTTTCAACGTTCAGACTAGATTTTATGCATCTTTTAAGAATACCAGAAAAAGTCATGCTATCTTCGACTATGAGAACTTTCATAGGCCGAGAAGAACACTCAATTATTTTTTTAGCCATAACTCCCCTGTATAGTACTATTGAAAACACGCAAACTATACACTCAAAAACATTCAATCACAAATAAAAGAACATACCATAAAAATATATTACCGACATTTTGCGCCTTCGAAACTCCCCCAATCAAAGCACGCAAAAAGACCCGTACATTTTCATGTACGGGTCTTTTTTTAAAATAAAGTCCTTGCG